>NZ_JBGCCO010000017.1:0-196114 GCF_041262605.1 Kitasatospora sp. GAS1066B | reverse complement strand
TGGGGGGGGGGGGGGGTGGTGGTGCTCGGGCCCCCCCCCCCCCCCCCGCCGGCCCCCCCCCCCCCCCCCCGCGGGGCCCGGGGGGGGGGGGGGGGGCCGGCCCCCCCCCCCGCGCCCCCCCCGACCGGACTCCGTTACTTGAAGCTGCGCTACTTGAAGCTGTGCTCCGCCGCCGGGAAGCTGCCGCCGAGCACCTCGGCGGCGTACTCGCGGGCGGCATCGCCCAGCACCTTGCGCAGGTTGGCGTACTGCTTGACGAAGGACGGCACGCTGCCCGCGGTCATCCCGGCCATGTCGGTCCAGACCAGCACCTGGGCGTCGCAGCCGGCCCCGGCGCCGATGCCGACGGTCGGCACCGAGAGCGACTCGGTGACCTGAGTGGCCAGCTCGGCCGGCACCGCTTCGAGCACCACGGCGAAGGCGCCGGCCTGCTGCACGGCCTTGGCGTCACGCTGCAGCTTGTGCGCCGCCTCGTCGCCCCGGCCCTGCACCGGGTAGCCGCCGAGGGCGTGCACCGACTGCGGGGTCAGCCCGATGTGCGCCATCACCGGGACCCCGGCCTCGACCAGCATCTCGATGGTGCGGGCGCTGCGTTCGCCGCCCTCCAGCTTGACCGCGCCGACCCCGGCCTCCTTCATCAGCCGGGCGGCGTTGCGCAGGGCCTGGGCGGGGGACTCCTGGTAGGAGCCGAACGGCAGGTCGCCGATGATCAGCGCGCGCTCGGTGCCGCGCACCACGGCGGCCGAGAGCATCACCATCTCGTCCATGGTGACCGGCACCGTGGTCTGGTAGCCGAGGTGGCAGTTGCCGGCGGAGTCGCCGACCAGCAGGACGGGGATGCCGGCCTCGTCGAAGACCCCGGCGGTCAGCGCGTCGTAGGCGGTGAGCATCGCCCACCGCTCCCCGCGGCGCTTGGCGGCGGCCAGGTCCCGGACGGTGACCCGGCGGTTGGTCACCCCGCCGTAGAGGGAGCGCCCCCCGGACGTCGGCGCCGCTCCCGCGGCAGGCGTCTGGGCAGGCGGAAGCTGAGAAGCGTTCATGGAACAGGCTCCTGAAGGGTTGTGGTCTCGTGGCGCCGTGTGGCGTCCCCGGATCTCCTCCATGCTTGCACGGCCCGGGCGCGGAGCAAAGAGCCGGGGTTTCGGAGCACGCCACCGAGTCTTTGCCCGGCGTTTTGCGATACGGATACGTCTCGTATCGCAAATCGGAGTACAGTTCTCGGCGGGGGATTACGAGACGCTCGCGTCTCGCCGAGTCCCAGGAAGCCCGCACACCTCCGTACGGAACGGGACAGACGTATGACCACCGCAGTAGCCGGCGCCGCACCGCGCGTACCGGAAGCCATCCACCGCCGTCGGTGGGCGATCCTCGGCACGCTGATCCTGGCGCTCCTCGTCGTCGTGCTCGACAACTCGATCCTCAACGTCGCGATGAAGACCATCGCGACCCCCGCCCCGGTCGGCCTCGGGGCCAGCCAGAGCGACCTCGAATGGGCGATAAACTCCTACACCCTGGTCTTCGCCGGCCTGCTCTTCACCTCGGGGCTGCTCGGCGACCGGTTCGGCCGCAAGAAGGCGCTGCTGACCGGCATGCTGATCTTCGGCGCCGGCTCGCTGCTCTCCGCGCTCGCCACCAGCCCCGGCCAGCTGATCGCCTTCCGCGCGGTGATGGGCCTGGGCGGCGCCTTCGTGATGCCCGCCACGCTGGCGATCATCATGAACGTCTTCGAGCGGCACGAGCAGCCCAAGGCGATCGGCATCTGGGCCGGCGCGGTGGGCCTGGCGATCGCGATCGGCCCGATCACCGGCGGTCTGCTGATCGAGCACTTCTGGTGGGGCTCGGTCTTCCTGATCAACGTCCCGATCGTCGTGGTGGCGCTGGTCGTGATGACGCTGCTGGTCCCGGACTCCCGCGACCCCAACCCCGGCAAGCTCGACCCGGTCGGCGTGCTGCTGTCGATCATCGGCCTGGTGGCGCTGATCTACGGCATCATCAAGGGCGGCGACCTGGCCGACTTCACCGCGGCCGCGGCCTGGGTGCCGGTGCTGATCGGTGTGCTGGCGCTGGTCGCCTTCGTGCTCTACGAGAAGCGGGTCGAGCACCCCGCGCTGAACGTCGGCTGGTTCCGCGACAAGGTCTTCGCCACCTCGGTGACGGTGGTCGGCATGGTCTTCTTCGCGCTGATGGGCGTCTCCTTCTTCGGCGTCTTCTACACCCAGAGCGTGCGCGGCTACAGCGCGCTGGCCTCGGGTGCGCTGATGCTGCCGCTGGCCTGCGCCCAGCTGATCTTCGCCCCCAGGGCCCGGCTGGTGGTCGACAAGTTCGGTGTGCGGGCCACCTGCGCGGGCGGCATGGCGCTGATCGCGATCGCCTTCCTCGGCTACCTGCTGCTCGGCCGGACCACCCCGATCTGGGTGCTCGAGGTGATCGGCTTCATCATGGGCGCCGGCATGGCGCACGTGATGCCGCCGGTGACCGTGGCGATCATGGGCTCGCTGCCGCGCGAGAAGGCCGGCGCCGGCTCGGCGATCAACAACACCTTCCGCCAGGTCGGCGGCTCGCTGGGCGTCGCGGTGCTCGGCGCGGTGCTCTCCACCAGCTACCGCAACGGCATCGCCGGCCACCTCGCCCCGCTGCCGCAGCCGCTGCGCGACAAGGCGGGGGAGTCGGTGGAGGCCACCGTCGGGGTCGCCCAGAGCACGGGCCGGCCGGGCCTGATCAACCCCGCCTTCGACTCCTTCGTCCACGCGATGCACGTGGTGGCCACCGTCTCGGCCGGGGTCACCCTGCTCGGCGTGGCGCTGGCCTGGTTCTTCCTGCCCGCCAGGATCGCCGCCCCCGGCCGTCCGGGTGACCCGGCGCCCGCCGACGCGCAGACCGGTGACGCGGTGCCGGCGGTCCAGTCGACCAAGGCCTGACCGGCACGATGGAGAATGGGGCCATGGACTCGGACCGTCAGGGCACCCTCACCGCGCCCGCCGCGGGGCCGCACTGCGTGCCGCCGCGGCGGGGGCGGCCGCGTTCCGAGGCGGCCGAGCAGGCCATCTGCGAGGCCGTCGAGCGGCTGATGACGGACGGCAAGAGCCTGGCGGACCTCACCATCGAGGGCATCGCCCAGGCCGCCGGGGTCGGCAAGGCGACCATCTACCGGCGCTGGCCCAACAAGGAGGCGTTGCTGGTCGACGTGCTGGTCCGGCTGGAGGAGCCGGAGCCGGTGCTGCCCGGAACCAGCGCCCGGGACGACCTGGTGGTGATCCTGGACTTCATGCGCCGCCGGGGCCTGGCCAAGCGTTCCCGCTGGGTGCTGCGGGTGGTGCTGGACCAGATGAACTCGATGCCGGCGCTCAAGGAGATCTACTACGACCAGGTGGTGATGCGCCGCCGCCGGGCCATCCAGGCCGTGGTGGCGCGCGGCATCGCCGACGGCGAACTCCGCGCCGACCTGGACGTCGCGCTGCTCGGTGAGATGATGATCGGCCCGATGCTGCTGCGTTCGGTGATGTGGGAAGACGCACCGCTGGACGACCCCGCGCTGGCCGCCACCATCGTGGACTCCCTGCTGGAGGGGCTGCGTGGCCCGGCTCACGCCGTCCCGGCCGGCTGACCCGTCGCCCGACGGAACCCGCGCTGCCGTCCCGCGCGTCTGTCTCGGCATAGGCTGAGCCGAGGATCCCACTAAGACGGGATAAGTCCGGCTCGGCCTGGACAGGTACCGGACGACCAGCGAGGGGTCACAGATGACGCAGGCCGACCAGGAAGCTGCTCCGGCGGACGACGCCGCGGCAGCCACCGGCGCCACGGCGCTCACCGCGACCGTCGAGGGGCCCGACGCCGACGGCGTCGAGGGGTCCGACGCCGACGCCGACGCCGATCTCGGTGCCGCGCGCCGGTGGCACCGGCTGCTCGACTGGGGCAAGGACGCCCGCGGCAGCTCGACCTGGCGGCGCGGCTGGGTGCTCGGAGGGTGCGCCGTCGTGGTCGCCCTGCTGCTGGGCCTGCACCGTCAGGTGCCCAACTCCTTCGGCAACTTCGGCAGTTTCCTGGAGACCTTCCTGCCCTGGCTGGGCGTCTTCATCCCGGTGCTGCTGCTCGCCGCGCTGCTGCGCCGCTCCGCCACCGCGCTGATCGTGCTGCTGCTGCCGACGGTGCTCTGGTTCGGGCTCTTCGGCGGGCTGCTCGGCGACAAGAGCACCGGCAAGGGCGACTTCACCGTGCTCACCCACAACGTCTGGGCCGCCAACCGCGACCCGGCCGGCACGGCCCGCATGATCGATGGCTCCGGTGCGCAGATCGTCGCGCTGGAGGAACTGCCCGGCGCCGCGCTGCCCGTCTACACCAAGGGGCTGGCGAGCAGCTACCCGTACCACGTGGTGGAGGGCACCGTCGGGCTCTGGTCCAAGTACCCGATCAGCGACACCCACGTGGTGGACATCAAGATCGGCTGGACCCGGGCCTTCCGCAGCCAGGTGGCCACCCCGCAGGGCCCGCTCGCGGTCTACGTCGCCCACATGCCCTCCGTCCGGGTGAAATTCGACAGCGGCTTCACGGCCGGGCAGCGCGATGTCAGCGCGCAGGCGCTGGGCGACGCGATCCAGGCCGAGCCGCTCGGCCACGTGCTGCTGCTGGGCGACATGAACGGGACGATGAACGACAGCAGTCTGGCCCCCGTCACCTCGCAGCTGCGCTCGGCCCAGGGCACGGCGGGCTCCGGCTTCGGCTTCAGCTACCCGGCCGAGTTCCCGATGGCGCGGATCGACCAGATCATGAGCCGCGGGATGCGGCCCACCGACTCCTGGGTGCTACCGGCGGACGGCAGCGACCACCGCGCGGTCGCCGCCGACTACCGCTACAACCGTTAGGACCGACCGGTGTGATCAGCCGCGCCGCCACCCGTTGGTGATCGGCAGCCGGCGGTCCCGCCCGAAGCCCTTGGGCGAGATCTTCGGGCCCGGCGGGTACTGGCGCCGCTTGTACTCGGCGGTGTCCACCAGCCGCACCACCCGGTCCACCACGGCCGCCTCGAACCCGCGCGCCACGATCGCGTCGCGGCCCTGGTCGCCCTCGATGTAGGCGTCCAGGATGGTGTCCAGCAGGTCGTAGTCGGGCAGCGAGTCGGTGTCCACCTGGTCCGGGCGCAGCTCGGCGCTCGGCGGCTTGACGATGGTGTTCTCCGGGATCGGCGGCAGCTCGCCGCGCTCGACGGCGACCTCGTTGCGCCACCTGGAGAGCTGGAAGATCAGCGTCTTGTAGACGTCCTTGATCGGACCGTAGGCGCCCACCGAGTCGCCGTACAGGGTCGAGTAGCCGACCGCCAGCTCGCTCTTGTTGCCGGGGGCCAGCACGATGTGGCCCTCCTGGTTGGAGATCGCCATCAGCAGCGTGCCGCGCAGCCGCGACTGCAGGTTCTCCTCGGCCAGCCCGGTCAGGCCGAGCGCCGCCATGTAGGCGTCGAACATCGGCGCGATCGGCACGGTGCGGAAGTGCAGTCCGGTGCGCCGGGCCAGCTCGGCGGCGTCGTCCCTGGAGTGCTGCGAGGAGTACTGACTGGGCATCGAGACGCAGTGCACGTTCTCGGCGCCGATCGCGTCCACCGCGATGGCGGCCACCAGCGCCGAGTCGATGCCGCCGGAGAGCCCGATCAGCACCGACTTGAAGCCGTTCTTGCGCACGTACGCCCGGGTGCCGGTGACCAGCGCGGCGTAGATCTCCGCCTCGTCGGTGAGCCGGGGCGCGAGCTCGGCCGCGACCGGTTCGCGCTGCTCGGCGGGCTCGGTGCCGATCGCGGTGCGCACCAGGTGCAGCCCGTCGCTGTAGACCTGACCGTCGGGGTGCTCCGAGCTCGCGGCCGGCAGCTCCAGGTCCACCACCAGCAGGCTCTCCTCGAACTGCGGCGCGCGCGCCAGCACCTGCCCGGCCGCGTCCACCACCAGCGAGTCGCCGTCGAAGACCAGTTCGTCCTGGCCGCCCACCATGTTCAGATACGCCAGCGGGCAGCCCGCCTCGGCGGCCCGGCGCCGGACCAGGTCGAGCCGCTGGTCGTCCTTGTTCCGCTCGTACGGCGAGCCGTTGACCACCAGCAGCAGCCCTGCCCCGGCCTCCCCGGCGGCCCGCGCCCGGCCGCCCTCCTGCCAGATGTCCTCGCAGATCGCCAGCGCGACGTCCATGCCGTCCACCCGCAGTACCTGGAGCTGGTCGCCCGGCTCGAACCAGCGGTACTCGTCGAACACCCCGTAGTTCGGCAGGAAGTGCTTGGCGAACCGGGTCACCACCTGTCCCCCGTGCAGCACGGCCGCACAGTTCTGCGGCCGCCCGCTCCGCTGGGACCGCCCCAGGTAGCCCACCACCACGGCCAGGTCGCCCAGCCCCTCGGCGGCCAGCCGCTGCGCCAACTCCACCAGCGCCGCCCGCGAGGCGTCCACGAAGGAAGCCCGTAGCGCCAGGTCCTCGACCGGATACCCGGTCAGCGCCATCTCGGGAAACGCGACCACCCGCGCACCGCGCTCGGCGGCGAGCCTCGTCCAGCGCACCACCTCCTCGCTGTTGTGCGCGATGTCGCCGACGTGCGGGTCGAACTGGGCCATGGCCAGGCGGAGATTCGGCATGGGGTCAGTGTAATCGTCGTTCTGACGCTATGGGGGGTCGGGGACGGCGTTGTCCGTCACCCTGGCCGGCTCCATCCCTCGTCTCGGCTCCGTTCCCGAGCTGTTCCGCCGCCCTGGGTGCCCCACAGGTGCCGGAATCCGGAATGATGGGACGTAGTCGCTCGCCTGTCCGGTCGCGGGCGGGCCGTTGCGTAACACGGGCGTAAAGAGCAGAGGTGAGACTGTCCCCATGGGCAAGCAGCAGGAGTTCGTGCTTCGTACGCTCGAAGAGCGTGACATCCGGTTCGTCCGGCTGTGGTTCACCGATGTGCTCGGGTTCCTGAAGTCGGTGGCAGTGGCGCCGGCAGAACTGGAGCAGGCGTTCGAGGAGGGCATCGGTTTCGACGGGTCGGCGATCGAGGGGTTCGCCCGGGTCTACGAGTCGGACATGATCGCCAAGCCGGACCCGACCACGTTCCAGATACTGCCCTGGCGCTCGGAGACCCCCGGCACCGCGCGGATGTTCTGCGACATCATGATGCCGGACGGTTCGCCCTCCTACGCCGACCCGCGGTTCGTGCTCAAGCGCACCCTGGAGAAGGCCTCGGCGCAGGGGTTCACCTTCTACACCCACCCGGAGATCGAGTTCTTCCTGCTGAAGAACCTCCCCGGTGACGGCAGCGCGCCCCAACCCGCCGACCACTCGGGCTACTTCGACCACACCCCGCGCGGGGTGGGCCACGACTTCCGCCGCCAGGCGATCACCATGCTGGAGTCGATGGGCATCTCGGTGGAGTTCTCGCACCACGAGGGCGCCCCGGGCCAGCAGGAGATCGACCTGCGCTACGCCGACGCGCTCTCCACCGCCGACAACATCATGACCTTCCGTCTGGTCATGAAGGAGGTCGCGCTGGAGCAGGGCGTGCACGCCAGCTTCATGCCCAAGCCCTTCTCCGAGCACCCGGGCTCCGGCATGCACACCCACCTCTCGCTCTTCGAGGGCGACCGCAACGCCTTCCACGAGTCCGGCGCCGAGTACCAGCTCTCCAAGGTCGGCCGCTCCTTCATCGCCGGCCTGCTCCGGCACGCCGCCGAGACCGCGGCCGTCACCAACCAGTGGGTCAACTCCTACAAGCGCATCTGGGGCGGATCCCAGCGCACCGCCGGCGCCGGCGGCGAGGCCCCCTCCTACATCTGCTGGGGCCACAACAACCGTTCGGCCCTGATCCGGGTCCCGATGTACAAGCCCGGCAAGCAGGGCTCCACCCGCATCGAGGTCCGCTCCCTGGACACCGGCTGCAACCCCTACCTCGCCTACGCCGTCACCCTGGCCGCCGGCCTCAAGGGCATCGAGGAGGGCTACGAACTCCCCCCGGGCGCCGACGACGACGTCTGGGCCCTCACCGACGCCGAACGCCGCGCGATGGGGATCCAGCCGATGCCGCAGAACCTGGGCGAGGCGATCGACCTGATGCAGCGCAGCGAGCTGGTCGCGGAGACCCTGGGCGAGCACGTCTTCGACTTCTTCCTGCGCAACAAGCGGCAGGAGTGGGAGGAGTACCGCAGCGAGGTCACGCCGTTCGAGCTGCGGAAGAACCTCCAGGTGCTCTGACTTCGCGTCGGTTTTCTTTGGTGGGCCCGTCCCCGTGGTCGGGGGCGGGCCTTCGCCATGTCGGAGATTAGGCGGTCCGGGTGAACTTCCCCGGGTGCTGATGCGGCGAACGGCGGGTTGATCGTACTTATCGGGGGGCGGATTCATGCTCTGAAGTGATGTTCACTCAGTGTCGTGAAGGAGTTGCCGTGGGTTGCAACAGTAGACAGTCGGCGGGCCGCTGCGGGGTGGGTCGATGAGAGGCATGCGTCGCTGGATCGTCCCGCTCGTGGTGCTGTGCACGTCGAGCACTGGCCTGTTGGCCGCCGCCCTGCCGGTGAGCGCGCAGGTGGATCCGCCCGCCAAGGTGGCGGCTGCGGCGGTCGCTTCGGCGTTCGCTTCCGCTTCCGCTTCCGCTTCCGGATCAGCGTCCGCTGCGGGATCGGCATCTGACTCTCCGTCGGCGTCGGCATCGCCATCGGGGTCGGCGTCCGCCGCCGGCTCCGCGTCGGCTGCTGCTCCAGCATCCGGTCCGGCCGCGCCTTCGACTCCCGCCTCCCCGGCCGCTGCTGAGTCACCGTCGGCTGCCGCGTCATCCGCGTCACCTGCGGCACCCGCGCCGGTAGCGCCGTCCGCCGCGCCCTCGGCCCCCGCGGCCGCCCCGGCCGCCTCGGTGCCGGCCCCCGCCGCGCAGGGCGGGCGGGACGACGACACCTACTGCCACCTGAGCATCCTCAAGGCCGCCGACCGCTCCGTCTACCTCCCGGGGCAGAAGGTCAGCTACACCATCACGCTCACCAACGACGGCAACGTGCCGATCACCGGTGCCGTGGTCACCGACGACCTGTCCGGGGACCTAGCCGACGCCGTCTACGACAACGACGCCACGGTCGGCACCGGGCAGCTCCGGTACCAGCAGCCGGTCCTGACCTGGATCGGTGACCTGAACCCGGGGGACAGCACCAAGATCGTCTACAGTCTCACCGCCGACAACCCGGACCGCGGCCCGATGCGGATGCGCGACGCGGTCACCGGTCCGCAGTTCAGCAACTGCCCGCAGGGGACCGAACCGGGCTGCACCGTCGAGGTCGACTCGCCGAGCCTGGTCGTCGCCAAGTCGGTGGACCGCGGCACGGCGAGCCCGGGTGACGTGGTGACCTACCGGGTCGAGTACCGCAACGTCGGGCACGACGCCTTTCCGGCCGGCGAGCTTCCGGTGGTCACCGACGACCTGAGCCAGGTACTGCAGCACGCCGCGTTCGTGCCGGGCTCGCTGCACTCCACGGTGCCGGACGCGACGTTCGACGAGAGCGCCCGGACGATCACCTGGACCGGGCAGCTGGACGCGGGGCAGCACGGCTCCTTCAGCTACCAGGTGAAGGTGAACGACCCGTACCAGGGCGACCCGTGGCTCGACAACACCATCACGTCGGCGCAGTCGACCGACTGCCAGGAGAGTTCGACCGACGCCCGGTGCCACGCGCACGTGGACATCTGCGTGCCCAGCACCCCGCCCGGTGGCTCGACCCCTCCTGGCGGCGGTTGGACGCCTCCCGGTGGTGGGTCTACGCCTCCTGGCGGCGGTTGGACGCCTCCCGGTGGTGGGTCTACGCCTCCTGGCGGCGGTTGGACGCCTCCCGGTGGTGGTTCCACGCCTCCTGGCGGCGGTTGGACGCCTCCCGGTGGCGGTTCCACGCCGCCCGGCGGTGGCTGGACGCCTCCCGGTGGCGGTTCCACGCCTCCCGGCGGCTCCACGCCCCCTGGTGGCTCGACTCCGCCCGGCGGCACCCTGCCGCAGACCGGCACGGACTTCAACCCGGTGATGATCGTCGCCACGGTGGTCCTGCTGGCCGGTGGTGGCGGGCTGGTGCTGCTCTCCCGCCGCTCGCGTCGGCGCTGATCCTCCCTCAGTCGCAGGGCCCGACCGACCCGGTCGGGCCCTGCGGCAGTTGTGCGTCAGGGGCCCGCTCAGGGGAATAAGTACCTACGCTATGAGCTGATCATCTTATGAGGCCGCAACCCCGCAGACCTCAACCCCTCAGCCCCCTCAACCCGGCAAGCCCGCAAGCACCGAGGAGCGCGATGACCACCGGTGGCAGCCGCGTCAGCAGGCCCGAGAACCGCCTGGTCCGCCGGGGTTTCACCGACCCCGAGGCGGCCGTCCGGCGGCTGGCCGCCCCCGCTCTGCACGGGCTGGCCGACGACCCGATCCTGCTCGACGCGCTCGGCGCCGGCGCGGACCCCGACCTCGCGCTGCAGAGCCTGGCCCGGCTGCTCGAAGCGCTGAACGAGGCCGAACGGCACACCCTGCGGGACACCTTGACCGCCTCCAAGCCGCTGCGCGACCGGCTGCTCGGCGTGCTCGGCGCCTCCGCCGCGCTCGGCGACCACCTGGCCACCCATCCGCGCGACTGGCACGCGCTGGTCACCTTCGAGCAGCGCGACATGCACCCGGGCAGCCGCGAATTCCGCCGTGAGCTGGAGCAGCGGGTCCGGGACGCCGCCGGCGAGCCGGCCGACGCGCTGCGCGCCGCCTACCGCCGCTGCCTGCTGACCATCGCCGCCCGCGACTTGAGCGCCACCATCGACCTGGCGCAGACCGCCGCCGAGCTCGCCGACCTGGCCGGCGCCACGCTGCGCACCGCGCTGGAGATCGCCGCCGAGCAGGAGCCGGAAGCCGCCGACGCCTGCCGGCTGGCGGTGATCGCGATGGGCAAGTGCGGCGGGCGCGAACTCAACTACATCTCCGACGTGGACGTGATCTTCGTGGCCGAGCCGCGCGAGGGCGTGGAGGAACAGGTGGGGCTGCGGGCCGCCACCCGGCTGGCAGCGGCCATGATGCGGCTCTGCTCGGACACCACCCGGGAGGGCAGCATCTGGCCGGTGGACGCCAATCTGCGTCCCGAGGGCCGCAACGGGCCGCTGGTGCGGACCCTGGCCAGCCATGTCGCGTACTACCAGCGCTGGGCCAAGACCTGGGAGTTCCAGGCGCTGCTGAAGGCCCGCCCGGTGGCGGGCGACGCCGAGCTGGGCCAGGCGTACCTCGCGGCGCTGACGCCGATGGTCTGGCAGGCGGCCGAGCGGGAGCATTTCGTCGCGGACGTGCAGCAGATGCGGCGCCGGGTGATCGAGGCGATCCCGGCGATCGAGCTGGACCGCCAGCTCAAGCTCGGCCCGGGCGGGCTGCGCGACGTCGAGTTCTCGGTGCAACTGCTGCAGCTGGTGCACGGCCGCACCGACCCGGCGCTGCGCAGCGGCAACACCTTGGAGGCGCTGGCCGCGTTGTCACAGGGTGGCTACGTCGGACGGGCCGACGCCGCCTCGCTGGACACCGCCTACCGCTTCCTGCGCACCCTGGAGCACCGGATCCAGCTGCACCGGCTGCGTCGCACCCACTTGATGCCCAAGGACCCGGCCGACCTGCGGCGGCTGGCCCGCTCGCTGGCCGCGATGATCAACGACGACACCCGGGCCGACCCGGTCGCGGCGCTGGAACGCGAGTGGAAGCGGCACGCCCTCGAGGTGCGCCGGCTGCACGAGAAGCTCTTCTACCGACCGCTGCTCGCGGCCGTGGCCGAGTTGTCGGCCGGCGAGGCGATCACCCCCGGTACCCAGGCGATGAGCTCGGCGGCGGCCGAGCAGCGGCTCAAGGCGCTGGGGTTCGCCGACCCGTCGGCCGCGCTGCGGCACCTGGGGGCGCTGGCCAGCGGGGTGAGCCGGAAGGCCGCCATCCAGCGCACCCTGCTACCCGTGCTGCTGGCCAGGTTCGCCGACTCCGCCGACCCGGACGCCGGGCTGCTCGGTTTCCGCCAGGTCTCCGATGCGCTCGGCCGCACTCCGTGGTACCTGCGGCTGCTGCGGGACGAGAGCGCGGCGGCCGAGGGCCTGGCCCGGATCCTGTCGGCCGGGCGGCTGGCCCCCGACCTGCTGCTGCGCGCGCCCGAGGCGGTGGCCATGCTGGGCGACCCGCAGGGCCTGGCCGCGCGCGGGCGGGCCGTGCTGGAGCCGGAGATCCGCTCGGCGGTCGGCCGGGCACCGAGCGCGGCGGTGGGAGTGGCGGCGGCCCGCGCGGTGCGCCGTCGCGAACTGTTCCGCACCGCCGCCGGCGACCTGCTCGGCCGCTACGGCGAGTACCCGGGCGAGGCGCTGGAGACCACCGCGAACGCGCTCACCGACCTCAACGCCGCCACCCTGGCGGGCGCGCTGGCGGCCTGCACGGCGGAGTGGGAGCAGGCCCACGGCGAGGCCTTCCCGGCCCGGCTCGCGGTGATCGCGATGGGCCGGTTCGGCGGGCACGAGCTGGGCTACGGCTCGGATGCGGACGTGCTCTTCGTGCACGATCCGCTGCCCGGGACCGAGCACGACGCGACCGCCGCCGCCCGCTCGGTCTGCAACCAGCTGCGCACCCTGCTGGCCGCGCCGTCCACCGAGCCGCCGCTGCTGGTCGACGCCGACCTGCGCCCCGAGGGCCGCCAGGGCCCGCTGGTGCGCACGCTCGGCTCGTACGCGGCGTACTACGCGCGCTGGTCGCACGTCTGGGAGAGTCAGGCGCTGCTGCGCGCCGAGCCGGTGGCCGGCGACGTCGAGCTGGGGGAGCGGTTCCGGGAGCTGATCGACCCGCTGCGCTACCCGCAGGCGGGCGTGCCCGAGCGGGACCTGATCGAGATCCGGCGGATCAAGGCGCGGATCGAGAGCGAGCGGCTGCCGCGCGGGGCCGACCCGACCACCCACACCAAGATCGGGCGCGGTGGCCTGGCGGACGTCGAGTGGACGGTGCAGCTGCTCCAGCTCCAGCACGGTCACGAGGTGACCGGGCTGCGCACCACCCGGACCCGGCAGGCGCTGCTCGCGGCCGCCAAGGCCGGCCTGCTGGCGGGCGAGGACGCGGCGGTGCTGGACGCCGCCTGGGTGCTCGCCTCCCGGGTCCGCAGCGCGGTGATGCTGGTGCGCGGGCGCCCCGGCGACAGCTTCCCGAGCGAGCCGCGGGAGCTCGCGCAGGTGGCCCGCTACCTCGGCTACGGGGCGGGTCACAGCGGCGAACTGATGGACGACTACCGGCGCACCACGCGGCGGGCTCGCTCGGTGGTGGAGCGGCTCTTCTACGGGTGAGGGGTCACCGGGGCCTCAGCGCTGGGAGCCGGCGCCGACCGGGGTGGGCCGCTGCTCGGGCACGGTGCCCTGGCCCTGCCAGGAGGCCGGGATCTGCGGGAACTGGTAGGCCCAGCGGTGGTAGATCAGCCGGGTGACGGCGAAGCCGACGGCCAGGCAGAGCAGCCCGCCCACCGCGTCCATCCAGTAGTGGTTGGCGGTGGAGATGATCACCGACAGGGTGAACAGCGGGTAGATCAGCCCCAGGGCCCGTACCCACTTGCGCTCGGCCAGGAAGAAGACGGTCAGTCCGCACCAGGTCGACCAGCCGATGTGCATCGACGGCATCGCGGCGAACTGGTTGCTCACACTGGCCCCCGCCCCCGAGGCCAGCGAGCCCCAGGTGTGGTGGACCTCGACCGTGTCGATGAAGCCGAGCCCGGTCAGCCGCGGCGGGGCCAGTGGGAAGAAGTAGAAGCCGACCAGGGCGATGCCGGTGGTGATGAAGAGCACCGTGCGGCCGGCCGCGTAGCGGCCCGGATGGCTGCGGTAGAGCCAGATCAGCACACCGATGGTGATGATGAAGTGCAGCGTCGCGTAGTAGTAGTTCATCCCGACGATCAACCAGCCGACCGAGTTGACGGCGTGGTTGATCGAGCGCTCGACGTTCACGCCGAAGAACTGCTCGCTGTGCCAGACCCACATCGCGTTCTTCTGGGCGACCGCCGCCTGTTCGGGCACCGCGTTGCGCACCAGCGAGTAGATCCAGTAGCTGACGCCGATCAGTGCGAGCTCGAACCAGAGCCGCGGGCGGGCCGGACCGCGCCGCTGCGCCATGATCCGGCGCCGCAGCGAGTTGGTGGCGCGTACGGCCGTGCTGCCACCGGCTCCGTCCGTCGCCCGTTCGGCCGAACGGGCCGGGGCTTGGACGGAACCGCCGCTGGAGCGCCGGAGGGCGTCGTCGCCGTCCTGCGTCTGGATGTCGGTCGGTTCCCCCATGGGCGAGAAGTCTGCCAGACGTTCCGTGGCCGTCCGATCATCCTCTGGTCGTGGATTCTTCACCGGCTGTCCTCCCTCAGTGCGAGGCGGCTGCCCCCGACCGGGGTGGGGGAGGCGGCACAGTACGCGCGGGCACCGCGCGTCAGAGGGACACACATGCGTTCCATTGTTACCCGTTCGCAATACCCGGGGCGAGGCGGGGTCCCGATCGCTCCCAGGGGCCGCTGCTCCCGGGGCACCGAGCGGTCGACGCCCCTCCGAGGACGGGTCGGTGCCGGGTCGACGCCGGGCCGACGCCGGTCGAGGACGGCTCGAGTCACGGCGCACGGCCGGCTCGCGCCGGAGCGCGTGGCGGGGTCGAGTCGGGCGGTCGCGCGCCGTTCAATCCGTCCGCGGTCTTGGACCGGCGTTGTCAATCCTGTAAACAATGGAGTCAAGTGAACGCGGTGCTGGGCAGCGCCCGGACGGTCGAGGCAAGGGCGGGCATGGAATCGGGGCAGGACGGCACAGCGGAGATCGGCCGACGACTGCGCGACCTGCGCCGTGAGCGCGGGCTCAAGCAGAGCGATCTGGCCGGCGAGGGCATGTCGGTCAGTTACCTGTCGCTGCTGGAGTCCGGCAAACGTCCGGTCACCCCGGTCATCCTGCGCCGGCTGGCCGTCCGACTCGACTGCACGGTGGAGTACCTGCGCACCGGGCTGGCGAGTGACCAGGAGCTGGAGCGCCAGCAGCAGTTGCTGCTCCGGACCACGCGGGCCGAGCTGGCGCTGCGCGGCGGCGAGTTGGGCGCGGCGCTGGCGTCCTGCGATGCGGTGCTGGCCGAGGAGCCGCCGGCCGAGCCGGCCACCCGGCGCCGGGCCGAGACCGCCCGGGCCGACGCCCTGGAGCGGTTGAACCGCCCGGCCGAGGCGCTGGCCGTGCTGCACGAGCTGTACCGCGACGAGCTGCCAGGGCCCGGCTCCGCCGAGTGGTTGCGGCTCGCGGTGGCGCTCTGCCGCTGCCACCTGGCGGCGGGCGAGCCGGCCCGCGCCGCGGAGCTCGGCCAGGGGGCGCTGGCCCGGCTGGACGCCGTGCTCGCCACGCCCACCGAGGACCATCTGGGCCTGGGCGTCGTGCTGATCGAGGCGGAGCACCGCAGCGGCGCGCTGGCCGCGGCCAGGGAGCTGGCCGACCGGCTGCTGCCGCACGCCGAGCACACCGCCTCCCCGGCCACCCGCGCCGACGCCTTCCGGCAGGGCAGCCGCCGGGCCGAGCAGCGCGGCGAGACCGCGCTGGCGCTGACCCTGGCCGAGCGCGCCCTCGCGCTGCCCGCCGAGGACGAGCTGGCTCGTCACCTCGGCCTGCTCAAGGCCGGCTACGGCTCGCTGCTGCTGGACGGCCCGGTGCCGGAGCCCGCGCTGGCCAAGCAGTACCTCGCGCCGGCCGGTGCGGAACTCGCCCGCTGTGGGCGCCCGCTGGACCGGGCCGGCTGCGAACTAGGCCTGGCCCGAGCCGAGCTGATGCTCGGTCAGTACGAGGACGGGGCCGCCCACGCCGAGCGCGCGCTGGAGCTGGTGGGGCGCGAGTACAGCGGGCTCGGCGTCTGGGCCTGGCTGCAGTTGGGCGAGGCCCGCCGGTTGCAGGGCCGGGAGCAGGAGGCCGCCGAGGCGCTGCACACGGTGGAACGGCTGCTCGGCGAGGCCGAGCTGCGACTGGCGGCGGGGCGGGAGCGGGCCGAGGCCTGGCGGGCGCTGGGGGACCAGTGGCTCGACCACGGCCGCCCGGAGCCGGCGATGAACGCCTACCGTCAGGGGCTCGCGGCGGCCGGCCTGTCGGGTGCGGCCCCGCTGCGCGCGGTGCTGCGGCCGGCCGGGCTGTGACCCCGACCTGCCGCACCGCTCCGGTCGGTGGACCGTCGGGATTGGTCGGGCAGTCGGCGGGTAGCCTGACCCGGAGCCGCTGACCCCGGTCAGCCGATCCGGAGCGCGAACCCGGCACGCTCCCGTCACGGCCCGGCCGACCACGGAGGGGGAGAAGCCCGGTGACGCTTCGGTTGGAGACGGCCTTCGCCGAACTGGCCCTGCGCAACGGCGGCGACGCCGAGGCGCTGGCGGTCTTCGGCCGGGTGCTGGCCGCCGACCCGCCGGCGGACCGGCACACCGCCCGCCGGGCCCGGCGCGGCCGGGCCTGGGCGCTGGAGAAGCTGGGTCGGCTGGAGGAGGCGATCGAGGCCTATCGCGCTCTGCTGGCCGAGCCCGACACCGAGTTCGGCACCGCCGACTGGGCGCTGCTCGCGGTGGCCCTGTGTCGCTGCTACCGGGACGTCGGCGATCAGGCGATGAGCGTGGACTTCGGCGAGCGGGCGATGGCCGAACTGCACGAGCGCCGGCTGCCGCCACTGGACGAGCACCTGCAGCTCGGCTCGACGCTGATGGGCTGCTACGTCACGCGCGGCGACCTGACCTCGGCCAAGCTGCTGGCCGAGCGGCTGCTGCCGCTGGCCCGGAGCACCGGCTCCCGGGTGGCGCTCGGCGCGGTGGAGTGGAACGCCTCGCTGATCGCCCGGGAGCAGGGCCGCCTCGACGAGGCGCTGGAACTGGCCGAGCGGGCACTGGCGTTGATGGCGGAGGCGGACAACGCCCGGCATCAGGGCATGCTGCGGTGCAATCTGGCGCTGGTGCTGATCGCCAGGGGCGAGCCGGCCCGGGCGCTGAACCTGCTGGTCGCCGCCTACCGGATCGTGCGGGAGAACGCCACCATCGGTGAAGTCGTCTTCTGCGTCACGCTGCTGGCCGAGGCACTGGTCCAACTCGGTGATCCGGCCGAGGCCTTGGCCTGGGCCCGGCGAGGAGTCGGGCTGCTCGACGAGATCGGTGATCAGCTGTGGCGGGAGCGGGCGGCGCTCGCGCTGGCGCTCGGGCGGGCCTACCTGGTGGCCGGTGAGGATGCCCTGGGCGAAGCCGAACTGCACCGCTGCGGGCAGCTGTTGGTCCAGGCCGGTGGGCACCGCGAGATCGCGCTGCTCTGGCGCAGGCTCGGCGACTGCTGGGCGGAGCGGCGGCAGCCGGGACCGGCGATGTCGGCCTACCAGTCTGCGCTCACCATCCTGGGGATGCCGGCCGGCCCGGCGATCGTCCAGAACCGGCGGCGAGCACTCTCCTGATGGACCGTCAATCATGGTCGGACGGCCTGGTGTCAGGCGGCCGCCGACCAGCCGGTGAACCTGCGCAGTTCGGCGACCAGCCGGGTGAGCAGTAGTTCGGGGGAGCGGCTGCCCCAGGCCAGCGCCAGGTGCGAGGGGGCGGCGTCGCGCACGGGTAGCCAGTGCACGCCGGGCGCGGTCGGCGCCCAGCGGCTCAGCGGCTCGGGTGCCAGCAGGACGCCCCGGCCGCGGGCCACGGCCAGCAGGCAGTCCTCGACCTTCCCCCAGCTCTCCGGTGCGGCTCGGCCGCCGCGGACCTCGGCGCCGTCGAAGCCGTCCGGTACCAGTACCGCCTCCTCGGCCAGGTCGGCCAGGCAGACCGAGGCCCGGTCGGCCAGCCGGTGGCCCCGGCGCACCGCCACCGCCCGCCGGTCGGTGCGCAGTCGGGCCAGTCGCAGCGCTCCGGAACCGGCCGGCAGCCAGAGGAAGGCGGCGTCCGCCCCGTCGGCCCGCAACAGGGCCAGCTCCTCGGCCGGGCCCGGCACGGTGACCAGGTCGATGGCGAGCCCGGGGATCGCCTCCTCCATCGCGGCCGCCGCCTCCAGCGCGAACGGCGCGGTGGCGTACGGGCAGCAGGCCAGCCGCAGCGGCCGGCCCGGGCCCGGCGGTTCGGCCCGGGAGCGCAGTCGCGCGGTCAGGCTGTCCAGCTCGCCGACCACGCTGCGGGCGCCCGCGGCCAGCTCGGCACCGGCCGGGGTCAGGCTGACGCCCCGTGAGGTGCGCACCAGCAGTTCGGTGCCGAGGGTGCGTTCGAGCTGCTGGATCTGGACCGAGACGGCCTGCTGGGCCAGATGCAGGCGCGCGGCCGCCCTGGTGATGTTCAACTCCTGGGCCACCATCAGGAAGGACCGCAGGTGGCGTAACTCCACGCCGCATGTCGCGCTGTCCGTTGCCATCCCGCCCCCTGTAGCCCGGTCTCGACCCGATCCCGATCAAACACGGGATGTAAAATATCGTCAAGTTGTAGGTAAAGGTAGTGGCCGTGCTCGAGGTTGACGCACCGTCGGCTGCGTGCGTGGGGTCGGCTCGGGGGGAGGGGGTCGACCGCCGCCGTAGTGCCGGCGGGGCTCAGCCACGTCCGATGTAGGGCATGGCGGTGGCCAGCACGGTGGCGAACTGGATGTTGGCCTCCAGCGGCAGCTCGGCCATGTGACGCACGGTGCGGGCCACCTCTGCCACGTCCATGGTCGGCTCGGGTGCGATCCGCCCGTCGGCCTGGCGCACGCCCACGCTCATCGCGGCGGTCATGTCGGTGGCGGCGTTGCCGATGTCGATCTGGCCGCAGGCGATCCGGTACGGCCGCCCGTCCAGCGAGAGCGACTTGGTCAGGCCGGTGACCGCGTGCTTGGTCGCGGTGTAGGCGATGCTCTGCGGGCGCGGCACGTGCGCCGAGATCGAGCCGTTGTTGATGATCCGCCCGCCCTGCGGCCGCTGCTGCTTCAACTGCCGGAAGGCGGCCTGGGCGCAGAGGAAGGCGCCGGTCAGGTTGAGGTCCACCACCGCGCGCCAGTCCTGGTAGGAGAGGTCCTCCAGCGGGGTCTGCGGGCCGAAGGTGCCGGCGTTGTTGAAGAGCAGGTCGAGTCGCCCGAACCGCTCGACCGTCTCGGCGAAGAGCGCGTCCACCGCGACCGGGTCGGTCACGTCGGTCGGGATGACGGCGGCAGGGGTGCCGCTGAGCGCGGCGGTCTCGTGCAGCGGCTCGGCCCGGCGCCCGGCCAGCGCGAGCTGCCAGCCGGCCGCGGCGAGTTCCAGCGCGACGGCCCGGCCCACCCCGGTGCCGGCCCCGGTGACAACGGCGATCTGCTGCGGCATCTGGTGCTCCCTGGACTGGTGGTGTGCCGATGATGACCGACCGCCGCGCCCGCTGTCATTGGTAGGAGCGCACCGAAGAGCAGTGTCGGGTGGATCGGGGGCTTGGCAGGAGTGCCGGAGACAATTAAATTTCCGAAATTTAGTAGACCTCGGGAAACGATAGGGTGCCCGGAAGGAGGCGATCACCGTGATCAACCGCAGCGACCAGCCCCAAGGGCTGATCACCCCCGGCCAGCGCGCCGAGTACATGCGGCAGGGCAACGCCTCCGCGGTGCTGCGCGCCGTCCTCGCCTACGGCCCCGTCTCCCGGGCCGAGATCGCCCGGCACACGGGGCTCTCCGCGCCCAGCGTCACCAAGCTCACCAGCACCCTGATCGAGGCCGGGCTGCTCGGCGAGCTCGCCCCGATGGAGCCCACCCAGGGCCGCCCCCGAGTGCCGCTGCGGGTCGACCCCGAGCGCACCGTCGCGCTGGGCGTGCACTTCGGGCTGCTGCGCACCACCTTCGGGCTGGTCGGACTGGACGGGCGGGTGCTGGTCGAGCGCGAGCTGGCGCACGGCGGAGCCGAGGAGCTGACGCCGGCTCGGCTCGCCGCGCGGGCCGCCGAGGGGGTGCGGACCTTCCTGGACGAGAAGCTGGCCGGGCGCCGCCTGGTCGGCACCGGTGTCAGCGTCGGCGGCTGGGTGGACGGCGCCCGCGGCGTGGTGGTCGAGCACGGGCCGCTCGGCTGGCGGAACGTGGACCTGCTGGCCGAGCTGACCGGCAAGCTGCCGGGCCCGCTGGTGCTGGAGCAGACGGTGCGCGCCATCGCCCGGGCCGAGCTGTGGTTCGGCGCCGGGCGCGAGGTGGACGACTTCGCGCTGGTCTTCATCGGCAACGTGCTGGGCGCGGCCATCGTGGTGGACCGCACGGTGCACCGCGGCCCCGGCGCGGCGGCCGGCGGCATCGAGCACCTGCCGGTCACCGACGACCCGGCGGTGCGCTGCCCGCGCTGCCGGACCGGCTGCCTGAGCGTGGCGGCCGGCGATCTCGCGCTGGTCGCCGAGGCCCGAGCGGCCGGCCTGCTGGACTCCGCGCCGAGCGGCCCGGCCGGCGGCTCGCTGGACCTGGAGCGCCTGGTGGCCGCGGCCCGCCCGGCCGGCTCCGGCAGCGGGGACGAGCGGGCCCAGCGACTGCTGCGCCGTCGGGCCCGCCGGGCCGGGCGGGCGGTGGCCACCCTGGTCGACCTGCTGAACCCGAGCCGGGTGGTGCTGGCCGGCGGCATCCTGGTGGCCGAGGAGTACCTGGACGACCTGCGGGCCGAGGTCGCCGAGCGCAGCCATCGCGGCGCCGCGGTGGCCGAGGACATCGTGCCCGCCGTGTTCGGCGCCCGCACCCTGGTCCGGTCCTCGGCGGTGCCGGTGCTGGAGCGCGTCATCACCGAACCGTTCACCGCCCTGGGGCTGTTGTGACCACGACCGTCGCACCGGATGCCACCCGAACGCGGGACGCCGAGCCCGAACCTGGCCACCGCACGCTGCGGACGCTCTGACGCGGAACCGTGGCGGTGGCCGGTTCGTGGTCCGCGGCGGGGTGGTCGACCGGCGGATCGGCCCGCCGATCGGCGGGGGCCGGTCGGCTGGAATGTCGCCGAACGGGTGCCAGATGTTGGTTGGTGGGCCGTCAGGTCGCAACCACGGCTGGTCCTGGCCACGTCATAGGATCGACTTCACCGCGCGCCGACTCCACCCGGGTCGACGCCGCCCGGAGCCGTCGTCCGGGCGCCACCCTTCCCTCGGAAAGTTCCGCCGTGCAGCCGCCGTTCGTCCGTCCACGTGCCGTCCTGTCCTCCGCCGCCGTCCTCGCCCTGGCGGTCGCGCTCTCCGCGTGCGGCGGGAGCGGTGGCGACAAGCCGACGGCCCATGCCGCGCCGGTCGCCGCCGCTTCGCCCGGCGCCCCGTCCGGTGCATCGGGCGGCGCTTCGGGCGGCGCGGCCCCGGGCGGTGCGCCGTCGGCGAGCGCGACGCCGGCCGCGGACTCGGCCAAGGTGCAGTTCCCCACCGGCCCCGCGACCCAGCTGACCAAGGCCCGGGACACCGCCGCCGGGCCGATCATGATGACCACGCTGGCCGGCAAGAAGTCCGGCGTCACGGCCAAGGTCTGGATCTGGCTCCCCCCGGAGTACAACGACCCCAAGTACGCCAACGACGGCTTCCCGGTGCTCACCCTCTACGCGGGCGGCCAGAGCAACGGCTACAACACCTGGACCGACGACCAGTTGCCGATCCAGGTGGCGGACGAGGACCTGGTCAAGCAGGGCAAGGCGCACCCGTTCATCATGGTGATGCCGGTGCAGAACCTGGTCGCCGACGAGAAGCAGACCCTGGACTGCAGCGACATCCCCGGCCAGCCGAAGATGGGGACCTGGATGTCCCAGGACGTCCCCGACTTCGTGCGCGCCAACTTCCGCACCCTGAAGAGCCGTGACGGCTGGGGCCTGATGGGTGCCTCCACCGGCGCCTTCTGCAGCGCCAAGATGGCGATGCAGCACCCGGACCTCTACAAGGCCGCGGTGCCGATCGACGGGTACTTCAACCCGGACTCCGAGTTCTGGAAGGGCCACGAGGCGGACCGGCTGGCGAACAGTCCCGACGTGCTGGTCAGCCAGAGCAAGGCCGACGTGCGGATGCTGGCCACGGCCGGCGGGGCGACGCCGGAGGAGGTCAAGCTGGTCAAGGACTGGGTGGCGAAGGCGGCACCGCCCACCAAGATCGACTATTACGAGCAGCCGGGCGGCAAGCACCTCACCTCGCACTTCAAGAAGATGATCCCGGACACGCTGCAGTGGCTGACCCAGAACATGGCGGGGCCGACGCCGGCCTGATCCCCCCGGACGACCGAACGGGCGGTGCTGACGATTCGTCGGCACCGCCCGTTGCCATGTCCGCGCAGCCGTCCCCCGTTCCGCACCCCGATCACCTTCCGCACCCCGCTTCTTCCCTCCCCACCCCCGCTGACCTGCGCAGCAATCCGCCATTGATTCACTTCCGATCGACTGTGGCCACCCTGGAGCACACCATCGCGCCGCTCGCCCACTCACCCGCCGCGGGCAGCGCCGACTGGTCCCGATCCCCCGCCATGACAGTCCTGAAGAGAGTGCCATGCAGTCGCATCTGTGTACCGTTCCCGCCCAGCGTGGCCCCAGTGAGGCGGTGCCGGCCGTGCGACCCGTCCGATTCGCCGGTCTTCGCCTCGTCCACGCCGCGCTGCGTCGTGACCTCGCCCGGCTGCCCACCGCGCTGCGCCTGCTGCAGCCCGGCGACGAGGCGGGTGCCGAGGCGCTGCGCCGGCACTGGGACTTCCTCACCGCGATGCTCACCTGCCACCACGAGCAGCAGGACGTGCGACTCTGGCCGCTGCTGCGCCGCTTCGCCCCGGAGCTGCGGCTGCTGGTCAACTGGCTGGAGGACGACCACCACAACCTGGACCACTCCTTCACCCGCACCACGACGCTGATGCGGGTCGGCACCCGGGACCCGGCCAGCGCCTGGCCGGTCGCCTACGCGGTGGAGGAGCTGGCCGCCCGCCTGGAGACCCACCTGCGGATCGAAGAGGAGCAACTGCTGCCGGTGATGGCCGACCTGTTCGCCGCGCACTCCCGGGTCGGCACGCTCGGTGAGCTGCTCGACCTGCTGCGGCTGGCCGACGGCCCGGGCGCCCCGGACGCGCTGGCCTGGCTGCTCGAAGGGGTCGCGACGGAGCAGATCGAGGCACTGTTGGCCGAGTGCGACGACCTGACGGCCCGCCAGTGGCCGCACTGGCAGGCGGTCTACGCGCGATGCTCGGCGGAGCTCTGGGGAGCGACGCCCACCGTGGAGTGACCCGGCGGTGAGCAAGGGGAGTTGACGTGCATTCGGGCTAGGCGCGATGGCGGAGCGTGACGGCCGGTGGCCAAGGTGGAGGAAGGCCGTTTTCCGGCCGGAACCCCCGACTCCCGTTCCCTGGAAGGAAGCTCACCCCCATGCACTGCAAGTGGACCACGGTCCTGTTCAGCACCGCACTGGTCGGCTCCGTCGCGGCCACCACCGGCATCGCCGTCGGTACCGCGGTCGACCGCCACCCGATGATCAAGCCGCCGATGTCCGCACCGGTGGCGCCCGCGGCGCCGGACGCGCGCCGGACGGTGGCGGCGATGGGCGCGCTCGGCGGCGTCCTGGAGCGGATCGGCGACCTGGCCGCCGCGCTCGGCCCGAGCAAGGACGCCGGCCCCGGCGCGGCGAACGGCGCCGTCGACGCGGCGACGCTGAAGGGCAAGTTGCGGCAACTGGGACTGGCCTCGGACCAGCTCAAGGCGGCGCTGCCGGGCACACCCTCCGTGCCGGGCACGCCCGCGCTGCCCGGTGCTGTTCAGCCCGGCGGCCCGATGCAGCGCTCGGCGCCCGCGATGCCCACCGCGAGCGTCGAGGAGCAGCTCACCGCGATCCAGCAGGACGCCGCCACCCTGGTCACCGCCGCCTCGGCCAAGCAGGCCGACCCGGCCACCGTCCAGTCGGCGCTGGTGCCGCTCTCCACCGACTCGCTCGGCCTGAGCACCGCCACCATCGCCCGCCTCACCGGCGCCTGACCCGCCCGGCCCCCGCCGCTTCGCCACCTGGGGGCGGGGCGGCGGGTGGCGCGCCCCAGCGTGGTCACCTCGCCGCGGTCACCCAGCAGCGGTCACCCAGTAGTGGTCACCCCGCCGTGCTCACCCCTTCTGGGCGGCCGCGAGGATCTTCTCCGTCGTATGGAAGAACCGTGCCGTCCCGTGCCCCCGGTACGCCTTGCCGAAGGCCGTCGCCGCGTTGCCGGTCGGGCGGCCGCCGATCAGGTGGGCGACCACGAAGGCCTCGGTCGCGGTGGCGCCGATCACCTCCAGGTCGCCCTTGGGGGTGAGGTGCGGCAGGGCGAGGTCGGCGGGCAGCGGCTCGGAGAGGAAGACCACGCAGAGCCGTACGTCCGGGGTGACCTCGATGTCGCGGAACGGGTCGGCGTCGACCACCGCCGCCAGTTCCGCCACGGTGCGCAACATGGCGGGGACCTGGTAGCCGAGAGCCGCCGCCAGGTGCTCCTCGATCCGCCGGGTCAGCGCGGCCCGGTCGACGCCGGCGTCCGTGCTGAAGAAGACGTTGCCGCTCTGGATGTACGTCCGGACGTCGCGCAGGTCCAGCTCGGCGAAGAGCTCGCGCAGACGTTCCATCTTGACCGTGCGTCCACCGACGTTGACCGCGCGCAGGAAGGCGATGAAGGTTTGGTCTGCCACCTGCCCAGTGTGGCGCACCCGGGCTACGGCAGGACCGAGCGCACCGCCTCCGGGGTGCGGGCGATGATGGCGTGGCCGTCGTCGGCCGTGATGATCGGGCGCTGGATCAGGATCGGGTGCTGCGCCAGCGCCGCCAGCCAGCGCGGGCGGTCCGCCGCCGTGCGGCCCCAGTCCCGCATGCCCTGCTCCTTGGCGACGGCCTCGTCCGGCCGGGTGATGTCCCAGGGCTCGAGGCCGAGCCGGTCGAGCACCTCTTCCAGCTCGGCGACCGACGGCGGGTCCTCCAGGTAGCGGCGCACGGTGTAGTTCAGGCCGGCTGCCTCCAGCTCGGTGAGCGCGGCGCGGCACTTGCCGCAGCGGGGGTTGATCCAGATCTCCATGGCGCTCAGCCTACGCAGCCCGGGAAGTCGGCCTCCGCCAACCGGGGCTTTCGACCCGACTCGGCGGGTCCAAGGACCTCCCGCAGGCGTTGACCGGGTACGCGACCATGGAAGCTCACCCGATGCTCCCCAGCGGCCGAGGAGGTCAGCCGTGTCCGTGAGGTCAGCCATGTCCGCGAGGCCGGAAACGCCCCTGGCCACCGGCCCGGCCGCTGCCCCGAGCCGCAAGCCCGCCGCCGAGTCGCGCCGCGCACCCGCGGCGGTGCTGCGCCGGGCCCTGGCGGGCCCGACCGCGGCGGATCGCGAGCCGGACGTCGCCGCGCGCTGGGTGCGCTGGCTGCCCGCGCTGCTGATCCTCGCCGACCTGCTGATCGAAGTCGTCCTCCCGCAGGCCACCGCCGCCGGCTTCCTGCTCACCGCGCTGCCGGTGCTGGTCGCCTTCGGCTTCGGCGCGCTGGCCACGGCCCTCTCGGGCGTCGGCGCGGTCGCGCTGCAACTGGTGCTGGCCGCCCGTGTGGGCCACCTCTACGAGCACCACCACCTGTGGGTCTACCTCTCCACCCTGATCGCGGCGCTGGCCGGCGTGATGCTGTCCCACCAGCGCACCCGGCAGGCCCGGCACCTGGTGCGGGCCCGCACGGTCAGCGAGGCGCTGCAGCGCACCGTGCTGCACCCGGTCCCGGAACAGGTCGGCGCGCTGCGCACGGCCGGCCGCTACCGGGCCGCGCAGGCGGAGGTGGCGATCGGCGGCGACCTCTACGAGCTGTGCGACACCCGGTTCGGCACCCGGGTGCTGCTCGGCGACGTGCGCGGCAAGGGCCTGGAGGCGGTGCGCACGGTGGCCGACCTGCTCGGCGCCTTCCGCGCCACCGCGCACGAGACCGCCGACTTGGCCGAGCTGGCGGCGCTGCTGGACCGCCAGGTGCGCCGGGGCGCGGTGGAGTGCGGGGACGAGGAGTTGTTCGTCACCGCCGTGCTGCTGGAGCACCACCAGGGCACCGGCGCCGTCCGGCTGATCAACCGCGGGCACCTGGACCCGGTGCTGCTGGCCGGCGGCACCGTGCAGACCCTGCACTGCCCGCAGGACCTGCCGCTCGGTCTCGGCCACCTGCGGGCCCAGGACGCGCCGTCCCCGGTCGCCGTCGTCCCGCTCATCGCCGGCCAGACCCTGCTGCTGCACACCGACGGCGTCACCGAGGCCCGGGACCGCGCCGGCCGGTTCTACCCGCTGACCGAGCGCCTCGCCGCCCGCTTCCAGGGTCGCAGCACGGTCGCTCCCGAACAGCTGGTGGCCTTCGTCGGCGACGACGTCCAGGCCCACGGCGGACCGGCCACCGACGACCTCGCGCTGCTGGCGCTGAGCCCGCTCGGCTGACCGGGCTCGGGTGACCGGGCTCAGGTGACCGGGCTCAGGCGGGGGTGACGTTCTCGGCCTGCGGACCCTTGGGCCCCTGGACGACGTCGAAGGTCACCAGCTGGTTCTCCTCCAAGGAACGGAAGCCGGCGGCGCTGATCGCGGAGTAGTGGACGAAGACGTCCGGCCCGCCGCCGTCCTGGGCGATGAAGCCGAAGCCCTTCTCGGCGTTGAACCACTTCACGGTTCCGGTGGCCATGCTGCTCTCCTTCTACGGGACTTGGAGCTGAGTCCCGGTACAGGTATCGCCTCCCGGCCGCGGCTCGGCGGACCGTCACCCGGTCGTGGGCGTGTCGACGCGATCGGGCTGGTGGCGACCTCCGTGTGTTCAGGCAGCGTTCAACGACTCTTGCGGCGGTCGCGCACCAGGCGGACGACGTAGATGGGAGCGCCGATGACGGCTGCGATCACGAGGGCCCAGAACGCGAAGTAGACGAGGCCGGGGTGGAAGCCGGTGGTGGTGTTGGTGGCGGCCAGGACGGTGGTGAGTGGCTGCTGAGACATCTTCTGGTCCTCGGGTGTTGACGGGGCTGGGGTCAGATGACGCGGAGGTCGGGGCCGTGCTGGGCCCGCTCCGGGGTGGTGCCGTGCATCAGGGCGATGTAGCCGTCCTCGACGGTGGCGCTGACGGGCTGCGCGTCGGGGGCGGGGGCGGTGGAACTGATGACCCGGTACGTGGTGCCGGTTATGCCGGGCGTGACGGTGATGGTGGGCAGGTCGGGTGGTGGGGCGGTGGCCGGCTGGGGGATGTGCCACACCATGCCCTCGGCGCGGGCGGCGAGGGCACCGATGGCGCCCTGGAAGGCGACGTGCCCGCGCTCGATCACCACGACGTTCGGGCAGGTCTGCACGATGTCGTCGACGATGTGGGTGGAGAGCAGCACCGTCCGGTCGCCGGCCAGCCTGGCGAGCAGGCTGCGGAACCGCAGCCGCTCCTCGGGGTCCAGTCCCACGGTGGGTTCGTCGACGATCAGCAGCCGGGGGTCGTTCAGGATGGCCTGGGCGATGCCCACGCGGCGCTTCATGCCGCCCGAGTAGCCCTTCACCTTCCGGTCGGCGACATCGCTGAGCGAGACCAGTTCGAGGACCTCCTTGACGCGGGCGCGGCGGGCGCGCCGATCGGTGATGCCCTTGAGCAGCGCCATGTAGTCGAGGAACTGGCGGCCCGTCAAGTCCGGGTACAGGCCGAGCTCCTGGGGGAGGTAGCCGGTGGTGGCCTTGACCTCCCGGCGCTGGCTGCGCGACGTGAGATCGGTGCCGTCCACCGCGACGGTGCCCGAGGTCGGCAGCAGCACCCCGGTCAGGACCCGCATGAAGGTGGTCTTGCCGGCTCCGTTGGGGCCGAGCAGACCCACCATGCCCGTGGGCAGGCGCAGGCTGATGCCGTCGAGGGCGCGGACCTCGCCGCGCCGGAAGGTGACGGTCAGATCGGTGATGGTCACGTTGGGCGCGGTCATGACGGGCTCCTCCTGGTGAGCACGAGCTGGGTCATCACGAGGACGGCGAGCCCCACGAGCAGCAGGAAGGCGATGCTGAGGACGGCCTCGCCGCCGGTCGGGGTGATTCCCCGCTGCCTGGCGTCGAACAGGGTGCCGTGGAACCAGGCACCGGCCGGGTACTCGCCGATGGCTTCGAAGGGCGTGCCGGCGGGGGTGGGGATCCCGAAGCGCGGGCCGACCATGTTTCCCCAGATCCAGTAGCCGAACAGACCCAGCCGGTACAGCACGGGCCCGGTCAGGTAGGGGACGGTGACCGAGCAGGCCGCGACGAAGACCAGCGCGGGCAAGATGATGGCGGCGAACGCCCCGAGGCCGACCGGGATCACCCCGGCCCCGCGCTGGGCGGTCAGGTAGCCGAGCAGGCCTACCCAGGCGATGACGACCGGTGTGGTGCTCGCCGCGCCGGCGCCGATGGCCTTGCCCCACAGGCGCGGGCCGATGCCGGTGGGCGTCGAGGTCAGCAGGTCGCTCAGCCCCAGCCGGGAGTCCCGCCGGACGCGGTCGGCGAGGACGGCGCCGACGCCGATCGGGCACAGCATGAAGTTGCCCGCCCAGTCCGCGACCAGAAAGGTGTTGTCCGTGGTGCTGGTGAAACCCGGCGGGAAGGGCGATGCGCAGCGCAGCGCGATCAGCGCGAGCACGACCACCCAGACCGCCGGGCGGCGCACCTGCATCAGGTACTCGTAGCGGGCGGCCACGACGGTCTTCGCCCACCAGCCCTGAGCTGCCGTCGGCGGAGCGGTTCGCTGAAGGACGGCGGTCATGCGGCATCGCTCCCCACAAATCGTTCGGGACGCCCCAGCAGCAGGCCGGCCGCGATCACGGCGACGACGCCGACGGCGGGCAGGGCGATCCGGTTGACGGTCCATTCGTGCGCCGGGACCTTGGCGGCGACGCCCATGAACATGTACTGCGCCCGCAGCACCGTGTTGTCCAGGATGGCGCGCGCCATCAGGTACTGGGCCAGCCACAGGCCCCCGATCAGGCCGCTTGCGGCGGCCGGGCTGCGCAGGCCGATCGCGATGAGCATCGCCAGTGCGACCAGCCAGAGCATCGGCGGGGCCCACACCAGGACGTAACCGTCCGTGCCCTGCCCCTCGGGCCAGGCGTTCAAGGCGCGGAACACGACGGCGTCCAGCAGCGTGACCAGGGCCGCTGGGACCACCACCAGGCCGGCACGCAGGAACAGCACCCGGCGGTAGACCGTGGTGGTCATGACCAGCTCGGCGCCGGCATCACGCCCCACGATCGAGGAGGCCGCGACGGCGGTGCCGAGCGGGGCGAAGCCCGCCAGGACCGCGCCGGCGGCGATGTCGAGGTGCTCCGCGCCGGCCCCGGTGGCACGCATGACGATCACCAGGACCGCGCCGCCCAGCGTTGCCGCCAGTGCCGTCACCGGCGGGGCGATGCCGATGACCCGCAGCTCCAATCGGAGGCGGGCCCAGGTGGACCGGTTCACGGCCACCTGCCGGCTCGTGCGGGCCCCGGGTCGACGCGGGGTGTCTCGAGGTCTCGTTTCATGCCGTCAAGCCTGTTCACACGGACCGGAGTCGGTAACGGCCAGAAGTACTGATCGGGCGGCGTGGACCGGTCCTTTTGGCCGGTGCCGCGGTCGCGGCCGGTTCCGTAGCCTGAGCACCGTGAGGGTGATGGAACGGCTGGCCGCACTGGCCGCCAGGCGAATCAACGTGCTGCTCGGGCTGGCCTTCGCGGCGGTGCTGGCGGCGACGGCCTACTGGCACGCCGGCCACCCGGGTGGCCGGGGCTGGGCGCTCGACTGCGGTATCGGTGTGGTGGTGTGCGTCGCGGCGCTGCTCCGGGAGCGCGACCGGCTGGTCGCCGTGGCGGTCGGCCTGTCCGTCGCGGCTGCCGCCGTCCTCGTCGCCGCCACGGGGTACCTGACGGGCCAGCCCGGTCTCGCCGCGTCGCTGGCGTTGACCGTGCTGGCCGGCTCCGCCGTCCGGGCACTGCCGCCCCGGCGAGCGGCTGCCGTCGCCGCAGCCGGGC
Source organism: Kitasatospora sp. GAS1066B (assembly GCF_041262605.1). Taxonomy (NCBI): domain Bacteria; kingdom Bacillati; phylum Actinomycetota; class Actinomycetes; order Kitasatosporales; family Streptomycetaceae; genus Kitasatospora; species Kitasatospora sp. GAS1066B. The sequence continues at coordinate 166,285 of NZ_JBGCCO010000017.1, read as the reverse complement.
TCGCGGTCACCGGACTCGGCTGGCTGGTGACCACTTCGCAGGCCGCCGCCCACTTCCACCTGGGCGTCCAGGGCTGGTTGGCCGGCCTCGGCGCGGGGATCGTCCTGCGGCTGTCGGAGCATCGCCGCCGGGCCGCCGTCGAAGCCGTGCGGCGTGACGAACGACTGGCGCTGGCACGGGAGTTGCATGATGTCGTCGCCCACCACGTGGCCGGCATCGTGATGCACGCCCACGCCGCCCGGATCATGCTCCGCAAGCAGCCCGACCAACTCGGCGACGCCCTGGCGGACATCGAACGCTCGGGCACCGACGCCATGGACGCGATGCGACGGGTGGTCGCCCTGCTCCGCGACGAGGAGGACGGCGCTGCCGTCACCGCGGGACAGGAGCAACTCGTCGACCTGGTCCGCCGCTTCGAGGAGCACGGACCGGCCGTCGACCTCCGGCTGCCCACCGCGGCGCCGACCTGGCCACCCATCGTCACCACCGCCGTGTACCGGGTCGTCCAGGAATCCCTGACCAACATAGCCCGCCATGCCCGCGGCACCCGCGCGGCCACCGTCACCATCTCCCAGGACAGCACGGACATCACCGTTGAGATCGGCAACGATGCTCCGCCGCACCCCGCGATCCGCGCCTCCACGCGCGGCGGCTATGGCCTGGTCGGCATGCGCGAACGCGTCGAGGCACTGGGCGGTACGCTCAGCGCCGGTCCGCAGCCCGGCACCGGCTGGTCGGTACGGGCCACCCTGCCCCTGCAAGCCGGAGACCGCCCGTGAGCATCAGCGTGCTGGTCGCCGACGACCAGGCCATGATCCGCACCAGCCTGCGCCTCATCCTGGAGGACGAGCCCGACATCACCGTCGTCGCGGAAGCGCGCGACGGCGCTGAGGCCGTCGCCCTCGCCCGCCAACTGCGGCCCGACGTCTGCCTCATCGACATCCGGATGCCCCGCCTCGACGGCATCGACGTCACCCGCGCACTCGCCGGCCCGGGCGTCGCCGACCCGCTCCGGGTGGTCATCGTCACCACCTTCGGACTCGACGAGTACGTCTACGGCGCCCTCCAGGCCGGAGCCCTCGGCTTCGTCCTCAAAGACGGCGACCCCACCCTCTTCACCGCCGCCGTGCGGGCCGCCAGCATCGGGGACGCCATGATCTCCCCGTCGATCACCCGGCGCCTGCTCCGCGACCTCGCCTCCGTCAAACCCTCCCCGGCCCACCAGCCCGACTCCGCGCTCACCGACCGGGAGACCGACGTCGTCCGCGCCGTTGCCCGGGGCCGCACCAACCAGGAGATCGCGGCCGCCCTGTTCATCTCCGTCAGTACCGTGAAGGGCCACCTCGCCGCGATCCAGAACAAACTCGGAGCCCGCAACCGCAGCGAGATCACCGCCTGGGCCTGGGAATCCCGCCTGATGCCGGGCAGCGCGGACCAACCGAACAGCAGCCGATAGCCCGTGCGAATCGGCCAGGCGGGTGGAGGTGCGCCACAGACCTCGGGCTGAGATCGAACTCAGTGCACTCCCATGTCACATCGCGAGCCCCAGGGCCTTCGAGACGCGTCAGTCGCACGACGTTTCCGCAGCTCAGCGGGGCCCTTTACAGGTCCGTGTTCGGGCAGAGACGTGTCTCGTGGGTGCCGTGTCCCTTCCCTCAGGCAAACGTCACCGCACTGAGGTCGGTCGAGGAAGTCGATCATGTGACTTGTTCAGCCCGGAGAGTGAAAGAGGCGGCAGGGCGCGCCTCGGGACCAGCTGGGGCCGGTACGAAGATCATGTTCGTTTTGTGATCTTCGAAAGGACCAACTCGTGCGCGCATATCGCACAGGTCGCAGGCTTGCCGCCGCGCTCTGTTCCCTCATGGCCGTCCTCGCCCCTGTCGCTGTTCACACCCTGGTGTCGGCTGACACCGCGCACGCCCAGGAGAAGCGCCTCAAGTCCTGGGGCAACAACCGCTCCGGCCAGCTCGGGGACGGCACCTGGACCGACTTCCGCACCACAGCCACCACCGTGCTCGGATTGACGAGCGCTGAGGTGGTGAAGATCGCCGCCGGCGGGGCCGGGCCGACCACCGGCCACGGGCTGGCGCTGCTGACGGACCGTACGGTGCAGTCCTGGGGTGCGAACGGGTCCGGCCAGCTCGGTGACGGCAGCGTGTTCAGCCACAACGCGCCCGGACAGGTCGTCAACCTCTCCAACGCCACCGACATCGCGGCGGGCGGTGCGCACAGCCTGGCCCTGCTGGCCGACCAGACGGTCGTCTCCTGGGGAAAGAACAACTACGGCCAGCTCGGCAACGGCACCACCTTGGACAGCAGCGTGCCGGTCCGGGTCGAGGGCCTCAACAAGGTGATCGCCATCGCCGCCGGGCTCAACCACAGCCTCGCGCTGCGCGAGGACGGCACGGTCTGGGCCTGGGGCTACAACATCAACGGCCAGCTGGGCGACGGCACTTCGGCCAGCCGGAGCGTACCCTCCCCGGTGAGCAACCTGACCGGCGTCAGCCGGATCGCGGCCGGCTGCAACCACAACCTTGCCCTCGTCGGCCCGCCGCGCAGCAGCACCGGGCCCACCAGCGGCAACACGGTGAAGGCCTGGGGCTACAACGCCACCGGCCAGCTCGGTGACAACAGCACCATCAACCGCTACACCCCGGTCGACACCCAGGGCCCGTGGCTCGGCGGGGTCTCCCAGATCGCCGCCGGGTGCAACCACAGCCTGGCCGTCACCGACAGCGACAACAAGCTCAAGGCCTGGGGACAGAACACCTCCGGCCAGATCGGTGACGGGACGACGGACTACCGCATCACCCCCGTCACTGTCCCGGGCATCAAGGGCGTCGAGCTGGTGTCGGGCGGCCGCGAGCACACCATCGCCCTGCTCGGTGACAACACCGTGCGCTCCTGGGGCGCCAACGGCTCCGGCCAGCTCGGCAACGGCACCACCACCGACAGCACCACCCCGGTCACCAGCCTGACCGCGCTCACCGGTGTCGACAAGATCGCCGCGCCGGTCGGCGGCGATTTCAGCTTGGCCAACTAGGGCGTTTCCTTCCGATCATCGGATCGTTGGCCGGTCGTGTCGTTGACTGGCAGGTGATCGCGGCGATCGGTGGCTCCCCATCGCCCGAGTGCCCCGGGCCCGCGCGGCCGGGGCCGCGTGCCGCTGCGGGGCCGAGCCGCGGGGGTCGGCGCGGCAGCGCGGTGCGGCGGTCCCGACCGTCCGGGTGCTTTGCTCTAGATTGCCCGGTTATGGGAGAGAGTCGCGGGATCAGCCGCCGGTCGGTGCTCAGGACGGTCGCCGCCGCCGGTCTCGTGTCGGTGACGGGCACGGGAGCGGCAGCGGCCGTGGGCCCGGTGGCGTTCCCGCAGCCCGTGACGGTGCGGCGGCGGCCGGCGCCGGGGCTGGTGCCGTCGGTGCTGGAGCAGGTGCTGGACGTCCGATACGCGCAGGTCGAGGTGCCGGGCCACGGGCCGATCACCACGCGGGCCTACAACGGGGGCTTCCCGGGGCCGACGCTGCGGGTCCGGGCCGGGGACACCCTGCTGCTCACGCACATCAACGGACTGCCGCCGAACCCCGTCCACGACGGCCGCGCCGAGTACGGTCACCGGATGCCGCACCGGCCCCACAGCTTCAACCTGCACGCCCACGGCATGCACGTCTCCCCGTCGGGGCTCGCCGACAACGTGCTGCGGGAGTTCGCGCCGCGCTCCGCGCCCGGCAACCCGGAGCCGCACTACCGCACGGTGCTGCACATCCCAGCCGACCACCCCGCCGGGACGTACTGGTACCACCCGCACCTGCACGGCTCGACCGCCGAACAACTGGCCGGGGGCATGGCGGGGGTGATCGTGGTGGAGGGGAACATCGACGAGGTGCCGGAGGTGCGGGCCGCCGCGGACGTGGTGGTCTGCGTCAACGAGCTCAAGCTGCGCGACGGCCGGGTGCCGCCGTTCGACGCGGGAGCCTGGCTGACGGGGGTGCCGTCCGTGTTCACCGTGAACGGCGCGGTCAACCCGCTGCTGGCACTGCGGCCGGGCGAGGTGCAGCGCTGGCGCCTGGTGGGGGCTACCGCGTTCACCGCGCTCACGCTGCGACTCACCGGCTCAGCGGGCCAGTTGACGATGCACCGGATCGCCCAGGACGGCATCACGCTGCCCGCGCCGGTGTTCGCGCAGACGGTGGAGCTGGTGATGGGCAACCGGGTGGACGTGCTGGTCCGGGGTGCGGCGCCAGGCCGCTACGAGCTGCGGGCCGACCGGGTGCCGCAGCCGCTGCTGACCGTCGAGGTGGCGGGCCCGCCGCTGGACCCGCCAATGGCCCTGCCGCGCGCGCTGCCGCCCGGCCGGCCGTTCCTCGACGAGCGGGAGGTCACCGGTCCGGACCGGGAGGTGCTCTTCCACGTCGACCCGGGCGTCTTCCCCCTGCCGTTCCCCGACGCCTTCCGCGTGCTGGGAACCCACCCGACCCCGCCCGCGCACCCACACGGCGACCTCCGCCTCGACCCGGCGTACGGCCTGTACGACCCGGGGTACGTCAACCACGTGCTGCCGCTGGGCCGTACGGAGCGCTGGACGGTTCGCACCGGCGAGACCTCCCCCGGCTTCAACCACCCCTTCCACCTGCACACCAACCCGTTCCTGGTGACCCACCGCGACGGCGTCCGGATCGACCCGCCGGTCTGGCACGACACCGTCGGCCTGGCGGGCGGTACCCCGGGCGAGTCGGTGACTTTCCTGGTCCGCTACGAGGACTTCACCGGCCGCGCGATCGCCCACTGCCACCAACTGCACCACGAGGACCTGGGCATGATGCAGACCGTGGAGTACGTCGAGGCGTGATCCGGACGGCCTCCGAGAAGGTGAGCAGCCGCCTGGCGCTCGCGTGGGTGCAGGCCGGCTCCCGTGAACCGAGCCAGGCGCTACCGTCGTGATTGCTGAGTGCCGTTAGCCGGAGCGTGCAGGTGGGCAGTGGGCCCCGTTCCCCTTGAGCCAGCCGTCCGTCTTCAAGGGGTGCAAGCTCCTCACGTGCTGCCACTGTCGCGTGGCAGGCGTCGCACCGCTCGCGCGGTCAGCGGCAGGCAGACCAGCTGGGCCGCACCGACGGCAACTCGCTCCGCCTGGTCGCGGGTTCGCACGAGTGCCTTCTTGGACCCGAGCACGAACCCGGCTGGTGGCGGTGATCCGTAGGCCGTCAGGCAGCACAGGCCGCCTCCTTCCAGCCCCCTGGTGTGGCGGGTGGGAGCGTGGACGGCGAAGGAGCTCAGGAGTTCGCGCACGATCACCGCTGCCGCTGTCCGGGAGCACCGTTCGGCGGGGCACTTGCGTCGCCCCAGGCCGAAGCCCACGAATCCGCTGTCCGCTCGGCCGCGTTGCTCCCATCTGTGCGGGTTGAAGGCATCCGGCTCGGTGTGGCCCGTCCGCTGGTGCCGGCCGATGTCGAACAGGAGCTGGGTTCCGCGCGGGATCGTCACGGCCGGGCTGAGCGGGATGTCGTCCGTCACGAGTCGCTGGATGGTTGCGTGCAGGGGGTAGAGCCGCAGTGCTTCCGAGAGGAGGTGGTCAAGGTAGCGGGGATCGTTCTCGACGATCCGTTCGACGACGTGCGGATGGCGGGATGCCTCGAGCACGGTGTGGCAGACGCCTTCGGAGAGCTGGATGACACCGGTGTTGAAGAACACGCCTTGCAGGTGCTTCGACCTGGAGGTCGTGTCGAGTGTGCTGTCGGGGCCGAAGATCTCGGGGCAGCCACCGTGCTCGGTCACCTTGGTCCGCACGAGGTCGAGGAGTGCCAGTGCGGCGTCGGCGTCGCCGGCGGGCCGAAGTCCCTTGGAGGTGCGCATGGAGTCCCTGGCGGAGCGGCCGATCAGCGCGATCTGCTCCTGCGTCGGCGCGGTTCTGAAGGCCAGTTCGAACATGAGGCGGGCGGAGATCGGGACGGCGAGGTCCATGAGCCGCAGCACGCGGCTCGTGGTGCCGAGGGGCCAGGCGTCGTCCAGGACCTGGCGGGTACACCTGCGGGCCATCGCGGCGATCTCCTCGCGCGGGACGGCGAGGGCGCGGAAGGTCGCCCTGGCCAGCTCCGCGTAACGGGGGTGGTCGGGGTCGATGTTCTCCTGGTGCTCGTCGGCCGGCCGGTGGAAGTGGCGGATGGCCCGCCGCGCGTGGGTGTCGCCGCGGTGGCTCGCGGACTCGTGGGCGAAGAGCTCCTCCAGGACCGGCCCGTGGATGTCCTGGTTCGGCAGGCGGATCATCGGGGTGCCGGCCGGGCCGTCGTCCTTGGTGAGCAGGCGGAACCGGTAGGCGGCGGCAAGGCGCGGGTGGGCGGCGAAGGCGAGCACCGCCGCGGTGGCAGCGGCTGCCGGGATCGCGATCAGCAGGATCAGGAGGGCGCTCATGCGGGCTCCGTCGACGAGGCTCGAATCGCCTGTGCTTCCCTTACCACCCTTACCCGACTTCGGTGTTGTGAAGCCGCTCGTGCGCGGGACGCGTCCACGGGCGGGATCCGGTCGGGCCCTGTTTCACCGGGTCGGCGGATTCGCCTGCGGCGGTCCGGGGCGGCTGCGGTGCCGTCCTGGTCTGCTCGCTGGTGGTCCCGACGCTCGCTCCGCCGGACACCTGCCGCGCTGCTGTACGACTCCCCGATCACGCGGATTCGCCGCACACTGCGCGGGCACCTGCGCTGATCTCGCGGCGGACCTCGTCCTTGCGGACCTTGCCGAGCGCCGTTCGCGGCAGCGCGGCCACGAGGGCCAGCCGGGCCGGCAGGTACCACTCGGTCATCTTCCTGCCCCGCAGGAAGGCGCGGAGGTCTTCGAGCGAGGGCGGCGCACCGTGGGGGACGACGACCGCGCAGGCGACTTCGTGGCCGTCGTCGTCCGGCACGCCGACGACGGTGGCTTCGGCCACCCGGGGGTGGCCCAGGAGTTCGCCCTCCACCTCGGCCACCGGGATCACGTAGCCCCACCCGATGCGATCGGCCGCGCGGGAGAGGAAGCGCAGGTTCCCCTGTCCGTCGGCCTGGACGAGGTCGTCGGTGTCGTACCAGCCGTCGTCGTGCGCGGGACTCCACAGGACGCGCCTGGTGCGCAGGTCGAACATCCCGCGGCACAGGCCGGGGCCGCGCACGTGCAGCCGGTCGGCCCCGGTGGCGTCGCTCCCGGTCAGCCGGATCCGCATGCCCGGCAACGGTTCGCCGAGGGTCCGCTCCTGCGTGCCCGCCGGGTCGTCCGGCCGGGTCGCCATCACCGGGCCTGCCTCCGTCATGCCGTAGAACCTGACCAGTCGCGGGCACAGGTGCGTGCGCACCTGTGCGGCGACGGGGGCGGGCAGTGGCGCGGCGAGGCTGATGACCTGGCGCAGCCCGCTCAGCTCGCGGGGGTGACGCTGCTGCTCGCAGGCGAGTTCACCGAGGCTGCGCGGGGCCGCGATCAGGCAGTTCACGTCGTGCTGTGCCAGCAGGTCCAGCCACGTCCCGGGGTCGTGGGTGTCGGTGAACATCGAGGGCTGTCCGGTGGCGAGCGGAGACAGCAGCCCGAACAGCAGCCCGATGGCATGGGTCAGGGTGGAGACGGCGGCCGTCACGCCGTTCTCCGGCAGGTGCGTCCGTGCGGCCCGGAGGGCGGCGTACCTGGTGTTGTGGGTGTGCAGCACGGCCTTGGCCCGGCCGGTCGTCCCCGAGGTGCACAGCACCTGGCACACGTCGTCGGCTTGCACGGTCGGGCGTTCGGCGAGGGGCAGCGGTTCGGCGGACGCCGCGTCGCGCATCAGGTCGCCGAGGGTGATGACCTGCGCGGTCCCGTGCCCACCGGAGTCGCCGGCGTCCGCGGTGACGAGGAGGCCGGCCCCGGTGCTGGCCGTCATCACCTCCCGCTCGCGCGCGCCGGTGCCCGGCGGCAGTGAGAGCGCCGCCGCGCCCACCCGGCCGCAGGCCAGCCACAAGGCTCCCGACTCCCACCAGTTCGGCAGCTGCCAGGCCACCACCCGGCCGGGACGTACCCCCCGCTCCCACAGCACCGCGGCGAACTGTTCGACACATCGGGCGAGTTCGCCGAAGGTGACGGTCACCGACTCGCCCAGGAGGGTGCGCGCGTTGAGGTACGCGGGTCGGTCGGCCGCGGTGCGGGCCAGCGCGTGGAGGTCGTCCAGGAAGGTGCCGTGGCGCCACCACCCCTGTGCGTAGTAGGAGGCGGACTCGGCCGGCAGCGCCGGCAACGACCTGCTCAACTCACCCATGGTTCCCCGAAAGTGACAGCGGTGACGAAAGCTTGGCGACCGCGCGGGCGACGACCTCGCCCGCCTCGTCCTGGTGGGCGTGCCAGTGGGGCTGGTAGGTACCGGCGGGCGTGGGAGCGGCGCCACCGGTGTAGACGACCAGGGCGCGTTCGCCGGGGCGGATCAGGCCCTGCTCGATGGCGTCGAGCGTGCCGGCCAGCGAGTAGAGGCCGGCCCGCTCGCGGGGTGTGCCGTCGGGGTCGAGGGCGACGGCGACGCCGGCCTCCCGGAGCAGGGCGATGGCACGCGGTTCCAGCTGGAGGTAGCGGCTGTTGGTGAGGGCGCGGACGATGCCGCGGCTGTAGGCGCACAGAGCCCGCATGCGCCGCACGAGGTCCTCGGTGAGCCTCTGGCGGAACAGTGTGGGTTCGAGCACCGGGACCTCGCCGGCCTCGCCCGGCCGCCCGCCGAGGGCCTTGACGAACGGGGCGACGGCCTGCTGCTGGACACCGAGGAAGCGGGGCACCTGGACGGACTGTGTGCGCTGGAGCTCGCGCAGCCCGGCGTAGAACCCGAGCGGCCCGTACCCGCTGGACAGCGCCTGGACGTGCCAGTCCCACTGCCGGCCCAGCTCGTGTCCGGCGTCGCGCAGGACGTGGGCGCGCAGCTTGTTCGCCTCGTCCTGGTCGGCCGGGGCAGGGATGACCGGGACGCCCAGGGTCTGGGCGCAGGCCGCCAGGACGGCCTTGATCCGGTCCTCGGGTGCGTCGACCTCGACGAACTGCACGGTGTCGGACTCGGCGAGCCGGGGCACGATGCGGCGGCGGGAGGCCGGCGGGTGCAGGATCACCGCGCGCAGGCCGACGTGGGCGGCGTAGGCGGCCAGGGCGTTGGCGGTGTTCCCCGAACTCTGGGCGAGGACGAGCGGGTGCTCCTGCCCCAGGTAGCGGGAGACGGCCAGGCAGACCAGCCAGGACTTGAAGGTGCAGGTGGTGTTGCCCGTCGACAGGTCCAGCACGTCGGCGAGAACGCCGCCCTGGGGCGGTAACTGGACGATGCGTGCGCTCTCCTGGAGGCTCGCCCGGCGGATCCGCTCGGGGTCGGCCGACAGGTGCGCGGCATACCGCCGCACGACGTCGTCCTGCGCGTAGATCTCCATGGCCGGGCCCTCCCCGCAACCGCTAACGGGCGGCGGCGAAATGGCTGCGCAGGTACTCGCTCCAGCGGACCGGCGGGTAGTCGGTGCGGCCGACGGGCGGCGCGAACGCCTCGATCAGGGCGTCCTGGTCGGCCCCGCTGGCGTAGAGCAGCGAGAGCAGGTCCTCCTCGGGGGCAGCGGCGGGCGGCGGGGCGACCCGGTGCAGGCACGCCGGCCAGCGGTCCCCGGTCCACCGGGCGAGAAGTTGGCCGACGTTGACGGCCAGGGTCCCGGGGACGAACGGAGCGTCGACCCAGCCGCCCTCGGCGCTGTGGAGCTGCAGGCCGCCCAGCCCGTGCTCGCGGTCCAGGACGGTCAGCGCGCCGAGGTCGGTGTGCGGGGCGTGCCGGTACCCGCCCGGCGTAGTCGTTCCCAGACGGCGCAGCGACGGGTACCACTTGAGCCCGCCGACATGGGTGGGGTCACGCCGCAGCGCGGTGAAGTGATCGGCGGGCGCGCCGAGCGCGTGGGCGCACACCGTCAGCAGTTCGTCGCTGAGCCGGCGCATCGACCGCAGGTACTCCTCGGCCAGCTCCGCGAGCCGGGGCACCTGCGAGGGCCAGCGCTGCACGCGGCGCTCGTCGAGGACCGCCGAGCCGGTGGCACCGCCGTCCCGGAAGCTGAACGTCTCCCTCAGGTCGGCCGGGCCCCCTTGGGCGTTCGGGTAGTCGGTGCTCCAACCGCTGCCGCCCCTCTCGGCGCGGTAGCCGGCCTTGACCGGCTCGGGAAGTGCGAAGAACTCCCTGGCGAGCGCCCGGAGTTCCCTGAGCAGCTCGGCCGGGACCTGGTGCCCGGTGACCAGGCAGAAGCCGTACGAACCGAAGACGGCGTCCAGCCGACGAGCCACCTGGTCGCGATCGTGCGGCTCGCCGGTGCGCCAGCGCTCCAGGTCGATCAGCAGGTCGGTACCTTCGGCGGCGGTTCGGGTGGTGGGGGTCATGGTCGTCCTCGTGCTCGCAGTGGTCCGGCGCCGCTGACGTTCCCGGGTCGCACCCGGCTCGTCGCGGTCCATCTAACCGGCGCTCCCACCTCGCCCCGGCGTCCGACAGCCGAAACTCACCTGCACGAGTGATCGTTAGCCCGGCGGACACCTCCTCGGCCGGCTCCGCCGCCACCATGGGGGCCGAACTCGGGGTCGCTGTCCGGGCGGACCCCTGACCGTGCCGGCACCGCGCCGCGCGGCCCCGGAGCGGAAGTGAGCACGCGACGCATGGACGACACGGGCCTGGACCGGATCGCGCAGTTCGCCCGGCAGGAGATCGGCCCCTACCTGGCCGCCCACCCGGAGGACCGCTACCCCCTGCCCCTGGTGCGACAACTGGCCCAACTGGGCGCCTTCGGGGCGGCCGTGCCAACCCAGTACGGCGGAGGCGACTGGAGCCGGCGCGACCTCGCCCTCATCGGATACGAACTGGGCCGCGGCTGGCAGCCGTTGGCCGCTCTGGTCGGCACCCACCTCAAGCTGTGCCGGCAGGTGACGCAGCACGGCACCCCGCGGCAGCGCGAGCGCTGGCTCGACGCGATGGCCCGCGGCGAGAGCGTCTTCGCCCGCGCCTACCACGAGCAGGGCATCGGCCACCCCTCCCAGCTGGGCACCCGCGCCACCCGGCGCGGCCGGGCCGCCGTGCTCAACGGACGCAAGAGCTGGGTGACCAACGCGCGCAACGCCGACCGGGTACTGGCGATCGCCCGCGGCGACAACGCCACCATGGGCGTCCTCGTGGACCCCGCCCGGCCCGGGGTGACCGTCGGACCCGAGCTGCCCAGGCCCGGCCTGCTCGGCGTCTCGCTCGCCGAAATCACCTTCGACGACTACGAGTTCGATCCCGAGGAGGACGTGCTCGGCGGCTGGGGCCACGACCTGACCGCCTCGCTGCTCGCCCACGACGTGACCAGCTACACCGCCCGGGCCGTGGGCTCGGCCGACGCCGTCCTCGAACACGCCGTGCGCTTCGTGCGCGACGGCCTGGCCCACCGGCCGGCCGACGTCCAGGGCGCCATCCGCCTGCGGACGGGCGAGTTGGCGGCCAAGGTCGCGGTGATGCGGACGGTCTGGCGCGCCCTGCTCGATCCGCGGCCGCCCGAGGACGGAACGTCTCCTGGAGCGCCGAACCCGCCGATGACCTCCGCGGTGGCCAAGGTGTTCTGCACCACAACCCTGCTGGACGTGCTGCGGGAGGCAGCCGCGCTGTGCGGCGGGGCCGGCTACGCCGCAGCCGACCACGCCCTGGGACGCCACTACCGCGACGCGCTGGCACTGCCGATCATCGGAGCGCCCAACGACGTCCTGCTGTCCCGGATCGGCGAACACGAGCTGGGTGCGGACCGGTCGTCAGGACCGGTGCCGGATCCGTACCCGGACCGCTGACCCGACAAGATCCGAATCAGCGGATCCACCTCGCCGGCCGGGCCAGGGGGATGGCCACGCCGCCCGGGTGGCGGGCGGTCAGGTTGCGACCGGGGGGATCTGGTTCGGGTCGGAAAGTGGTGCGGCGTCGCCTCCGTGACGCCACACCACTTACCGGTGTGAGCCGAGCTCAGCGGAGGGACGGTGCTGCGCTCCGGGTCATTTCGCTGCAGGACCTTCCGTGTAGTTGTCCGCTTGGGTGCTGCTGTACTTGCCGTGCGGGAGGGCGAAGGTCTGCTGATGAAGGTCGGAGCCCGTGGGCGCAGGTCACGTGGTCGAAGTGGTTCGCCGCCTGGACTCCCCCTTCGGTGAAGGTCTCGGCGTTGTTCCCGGTGTCGTTCACGACAGCGTAGGAAGCCGGCGTGCTGAGAGCGAACTCAGTTCACTCTCATTTCACATCGCGCGTCCCAGAGCCTTCGACGCGCGTCAGCCGCACTGCGTTTCCGCAGGTCAGAGACGTGCTGACCTGCGGAAACGACAAGAGATCGAACTGCGTTTCCGCAGGTCAGAGCACCTACTACAGGTCGTAGTACAGCTCGAACTCGTGCGGGTGCGGCCGCAGCGCGATCGGGGCGATCTCGTTGGTCCGCTTGTAGTCGATCCAGGTCTCGATCAGGTCCGGGGTGAAGACGCCGCCGGCGAGCAGGTACTCGTGGTCCTCCTCGAGGGCCTGCAGCACGGCGGGGAGGGAGGCCGGGACCTGGGGTACGCCCGCGTGCTCGTCGGGGGCGAGCTCGTAGAGGTCCTTGTCGACCGGCTGGATCGGCTCGACCTTGTTCTTGACGCCGTCCAGGCCCGCCATCAGCATCGCGGAGAAGGCGAGGTAGGGGTTGGAGGACGGGTCGGGCGCCCGGAACTCGATGCGCTTGGCCTTGGCGTTGGAGCCGGTGATCGGGATCCGGATCGCGGCCGAGCGGTTGCGCTGCGAGTAGACCAGGTTGACCGGGGCCTCGAAGCCGGGGACCAGGCGGTGGTAGGAGTTCACCGTGGGGTTGGTGAAGGCCAGCAGCGAGGGGGCGTGCTTGAGCAGGCCGCCGATGTAGTAGCGGGCGGTGTCGGAGAGCCCGGCGTAGCCCTGCTCGTCGTAGAAGAGCGGGGCGCCGTCGGCCCAGAGCGACTGGTGCACGTGCATGCCCGAGCCGTTGTCACCGAAGATCGGCTTCGGCATGAAGGTGGCCGTCTTGCCGTTCCGCCAGGCGACGTTCTTGATGATGTACTTGAACAGCATCAGGTCGTCGGCCGCGTGCAGCAGGGTGTTGAAGCGGTAGTTGATCTCGGCCTGGCCGGCGGTGCCGACCTCGTGGTGCTGGCGCTCGACCTGAAGGCCGGAGGCGGCCAGCTCCAGCGACATCTCGGCGCGCAGGTCGGCGAAGTGGTCGACCGGCGGGGTCGGGAAGTAGCCGCCCTTGTACTTGACCTTGTAGCCGCGGTTGCCGCCCTCCTCGATCCGGCCGCTGTTCCAGGCGCCGGCCTCGGAGTCGATGTGGTAGTAGGAGGCGTTCGCGGTGGTCTCGAACCGGGCCTCGTCGAACACGTAGAACTCGGCCTCGGGACCGAAGAAGGCGCTGTCGGCGATGCCGGAGGAGGCCAGGTAGGCCTCGGCCTTCTTGGCCACGTTGCGCGGGTCGCGGCTGTAGGCCTCGCCCGTGATCGGGTCCTGGATGAAGAAGTTGATGTTGAGGTGCTTCTCCTTGCGGAACGGATCGAGCCGCGCGGTCGCCAGGTCCGGGACCAGTGCCATGTCCGACTCGTGGATCGCCTGGAACCCGCGGATCGACGAACCGTCGAACATCAGGGTCTCGGCGGGGTCGAAGGTGGCCGCCGGAACCGCGAAGTGCTGCATGACGCCCGGCAGGTCGCAGAACCGCACATCCACGAACTTGATGTCGTTCTCCGCGATGTAGGCCTTGACCTCATCCGCATTCTTGAACATCGATGTCCTCCTCTGCCCGACCGCGACGAGGGCCGGGATCAGACCTGCACGGACCAGTCGTCCCAACCGGCCACGGTGCGGGCCACCTTAGGAACAGGCCGTTTCCTGGCTATGACCCGATCGTTTCGCCCATGTTAACCGGCGAGCCCGAATGGGCGGCAAAGTCACCCGGGTGGGGGCAAAACGTGCCGGGGGCAGCACCGTTCTCCGCAATTGGTCTGAACCACTGGAAGGGGCCGCGCCACGCGGATTCACCCGCAGGGGGAGTCGACGCCGGCCGCTCCGGTATGCCCGGCTACTGTGGGTTCGTGGACAGCAGAGAAGCAATGGGATCGTGGCTGGAAGGCCCGAAGGCCGCCGCCGAGCGGATGGGTGCCGACTTCGGCTACCGCGGTGAGCGGCTCGGTCGCCCGCAGCAGGGTTCCGGCGCGGTGGCCGGCCCCGGCCGGCGGATCGGCGCGCTCTTCGCGGACGGCTGGATCGCCAGCCTGATCGCCTTCGGCCTGCTCGCCCACGGTGACCCCGCCAAGGCCAACCTGCTCAGCCTGCCGGTCTTCTTCGCGATGAGCGCGCTGCTGCTCGCCACCACCGGCACCACGATCGGCAAGCGGCTCTTCGGCCTGCGGGTGGTGCGGCTGGACGGCGGGCGGGCGACCATCCCGCAGGTGCTGCTGCGCACCGTGCTGCTCTGCCTGGTGGTGCCCGCCGCGGTCTGGGACCGGGACACCCGCGGCCTGCACGACAAGGCGGTCGCGACGGTCGAGGTGCGGATCTGACCCCGAGGTTCTTGACATGTGAGGTTCTTGAAATGTGGAGAGGCCCCGCCGGTCGGCGGGGCCTCTTTGCGTATGGGTGCCGGTGGCGCGGCGGCTCAGCGAGCCTGGCCGCCCTTGGGCATCCGGGCGCCCTTGGGCATCGGGCCCTTGGGGATCGGTGCCTTGGAGAGCAGGTCGCCCAGCGCGCGCAGGCGGTCGTTGGTCTCGGTGACCTGGGCGGGCGTGATCGCGCGCGGCAGCCGCATCAGGTGGATCTGCAGCTTCTTCAGCGGCACCTCGCCCGGCCCGTCGCCGACCATGATGTCGTGCACCGGCACGTCGGCGACCACGCGCGCCATCTTCTTCTTCTCGGCGGCGAGCAGCGGGCGCACCCGGTTCGGGTTGCCCTCACCGATCAGCGCGATGCCGGGGCGGCCGACCGCGCGGTAGACCGCGTCCTGGTTGCGGGTGACCGCGACCGGGGTCGGGTTGGCGCTCCAGCCGCGCTTGATGTTGTTCAGCACGGCCGCGGCGGCGCCCGGCTGGCCCTCCATCTGGCCGAACGCGGCCCGCTCGGCCCGGCGGCCGAAGACGATCGCCGCGGCCAGGAAGCCCAGGATGAAGCCAAGGATCCCCACGATGATGGGGTGACCGATCAGGAAACCGATGGCGAGGAACACGCCGAAGGTGAGGAGGCCGACGCCCCCGATGATCAGGCCGATCTTGGTGTCGACCTTCTGGGTCATGATGTACGCCTGGCGGATCTGCTTGAGCCGCCCGGGAGTTTCGGATGTTTCCCTCGCCATGAAGGCCATGCTACGTGGCGGGGACATCGGAACACGAAGCACGGTCCCGATTCGGCGCAACCGTGCGGGAAATCGTTACCCCAGGTGAGCGAAGGGGGCGCGTCGGACGGTGCGCGGGCAGGCCGGCCCGGGCCGCCGCGCGGTCGGCCGCATGGCGGCGGTTCTCGCAGACCGCCGACCAGGCGTTCAACTGCGCCTGGCGTCGACCGCCCGCCAGCAGCACGCTCTCCGCCAGCCTGATCGCCGTGCCGATCGTGGTACGCATCGCGGCCACTCCCCTCGCCGAGCCTGCGTCCAGTCTCGGCCGCCGTTGTTAAGCCCCCGTGACCCGCGGGTCAAACCCCGGTGAAACGCCGGTGGGGCCCGGAGGTTCCTCCGGGCCCCACCGCACGCACGACCGTCAGACCGCGGTCCGCTCGCGGTGCTCCAGCGCCTGCCGGTAGAGCCGGCCGGCGCGGTAGGAGGAGCGGACCAGCGGCCCGGACATCACGCCGGCGAAGCCGAGCTCCTCGGCCTCCTGCTGCAGCTCCACGAACTCGTGCGGCTTGACCCAGCGCTCGACCGGGTGGTGGCGCAGCGAGGGCCGCAGGTACTGGGTGATGGTGATCAGCTCGCAGCCCGCGCCGACCAGGTCGGCCAGCGCCTGGCTGACCTCCTCGCGGGTCTCGCCCATGCCCAGGATCAGGTTGGACTTGGTGACCAGGCCGGCCGCCCGGGCCTGGGTGATGACGTCCAGCGAACGCTCGTAGCGGAACGCCGGGCGGATCCGCTTGAAGATCCGCGGCACCGTCTCGACGTTGTGCGCGAGCACCTCGGGACGCGAGGAGAAGACCTCGGCCAGCTGCTCGGGAACCGCGTTGAAGTCCGGGATCAGCAGCTCGACGCCGGTGCGCCCGGTCGCGCGGTCCGCGGTCAGTGCGTGCACCTGGCGGACCGTCTCGGCGTACAGCCAGGAGCCGCCGTCCTCGAGGTCGTCGCGGGCCACGCCGGTGATGGTCGCGTAGTTGAGGTCCATGGTGACGATGGACTCGGCGACCCGGCGCGGCTCGTCACGGTCGAACTCGGCGGGCTTGCCGGTGTCGATCTGGCAGAAGTCGCAGCGCCGGGTGCACTGGTCCCCACCGATCAGGAAGGTGGCCTCGCGGTCCTCCCAGCACTCGAAGATGTTGGGGCAGCCGGCCTCCTGGCAGACCGTGTGCAGCCCCTCCTTCTTCACCAGCGACTGGAGGGCGTTGTACTCCGGGCCCATCTTCGCCCGGGTCTTGATCCACTCGGGCTTCCGCTCGATGGGGGTCTCGCTGTTGCGGACCTCCAGGCGGAGAAGCTTCCTGCCGTCGGGCGCGACAGCGGACACGTGCAGCTCCTAGATGTAGACGGGGTACCCCCAGGGTACGCCTGTGCTTGTACGGTCTGCGCCGGGCTCACGCCCCGCATTCGCAGGGCAACAGTGGCCGGCGCCGCCTGATTCCCGGGGGCTGATCCCCGGGTGACCACCAGCTCGCGGTCAGCGGTTCAGCGGGCCGGCGGCGTGGTCAGGGCGTGCTCAGTGGGCCAGCGCGGGCTCGGGCAGCTCGGCGAGGACCTCCGCCAGCCGCCGTTCCACCACCGGCGCCAGTTCGGCGACCGGGACGTCCCGGCCCAGCTCGCTGGAGAGCGAGCCGACCCCGGCGTCCCGGATCCCGCAGGGGATGATCCGGTCGAACCAGGTCATGTCCGGGTTGCAGTTGAGCGCGAACCCGTGCATGGTCACGCCGCGCGCCACCCGCACCCCGATCGCGGCGAGCTTGCGGTCGTCGCCGCGCTGTCCGGCGTTGGACGGCGCGTACTCGGGGCCGGCCAGCCGCGGGTCGATGCCGAGCGGCAGGCCGAGCCGCAGGGTCAGCCTGCCGATGTCGATCACCTTGGCCGGGTCGGGCACGGCGTCCGGCAGCTCCTGGCCCAGCACCCAGACCCCGCTGCGGCCCTCGACCCGGCTGGTCGCCACGCCGAGGTCGGCGCAGGCCCGGATCAGCGCCTCCTCCAGGCGGCGGACGTAGGCGACCACGTCCATCGGCTCGGGCAGCTTGACGATCGGGTAGCCGACCAGCTGGCCCGGACCGTGCCAGGTGCCCTCGCCGCCCCGGTTGACCTGCACCACCGGGGTGTCGTCCAGCGGCAGGTCCTCGGGCTTGGTCCGCTTGCCGGCGGTGAAGACCGGCGGGTGCTCCAGCAGCAGCACGGTGTCGGGGATCTCGTCGGCGAGCCGCAGCGCGTGCAGCCGCTGCTGCTCCTCCCAGGCCTCCTGGTACGGCACCGCGCCTTCGCCTATCCGCATCCGGACGAATCGCACGTTCTCGCTCACCGCTGCTCCTTGCCCAGGTGTTCGCGACCAACCTCGCCACTGTACGCCCGCTCGCTCACCCGTCCGAAGCCGCCCGCGTCGGCCCCTGGCGGACGGGGGCGCAAAGGGTACGCGCGCTTCAAACCCCGAGCGCCGCACCTTCCTCAGAACGGGCGCCCGTCCGTCACCCGTTCGGAGGACTGCCCGCGCAGATCCGCCCATAGCGCCCGAATGCTCGCTACATTCACGCCGATTCCCGACAGGGGCGTCGCGCAAGGCACCGGGGGGCCGGACCGCGGCGTTCGAGAGGTGTTGACTGACATGCCCCAACGGCCTGCAACCGACGACAGTCCGGCCTACGGTCCGCTCGACCCACTGGACCCGCACGAACGCCATGGCGAGCCGGACCGTCCAGGTACGGCCGCCCTGCCCGGGCAACGCCACGACGACACACCGCTGCTGGAACGCCGGGTGCACGCCCCCGACGACCTCCACCACGGTGTCGACGAGCTCCACCCCGGCACCGACCGGCTCCACCACGGCCCGGGCGACGGCGAGACCGCCGCCGAGGAGCACGACCGCGCCCCGGGCGGCCTGCCGCTCGGCGCGGACCTCGGCACGGACGAGGACGGCGCCGCCCGCACCGAGGCGAGCCGCGCGCAGAATCCGCTGCTCGCCGCGCTGATCGAGGAGGCCGGCTTCTCGCACGCCGGCCTGGCCCGCCGGGTCGACCAGCTCGGCCTGGAGCACGGGCTCGACCTGCGCTACGACAAGACCTCGGTGACCCGCTGGCTACGTGGTCAGCAGCCGCGCGGCGCCACCCCGGCGCTGATCGCCGAGGTCTTCACCCGCCGGCTCGGCCGCCGGCTCTCCGCCCAGGACATCGGGCTGGACGCCTGCGCCCCGGTCTACGCGGGCCTGGAGTTCGCCGAGACCCCGCAGGAGGCCGTGGACATCGTCGCCAGCATGTGGCGCAAGGACACCGGCCCGCAGTCCGAGCTGCGCCGGATCGCCTTCACCCCGGCCGGCCTGGTGGTGCCCAGCCGCGACTGGCTGATCGGGCGCAGCGACGAGCAGGTGGCCCGGGACGGCTCGGCCGGGATCTACGTCTCGGGGCCGGACGGACCGCTCGCCCGGCTCGACCCGACGGCGGAGCACGGCGACCAGCCGCCCCGGGCCGGCGCCGGCCCCGGTGGCCGCGGCACGGCGGCCGGGCGGGTGCCCTCGCAGGCCCGCCGGCCGCTGGTCTCCGGGACCAGAACCGCGACGCTGCCCGCGCAGAGCGGCCCCACCGCCGACCCGAGCGCCCGGGGGAGCCGGGCCGGCCTGCGGGTCGGGCGCGGCGACATCGCCGCCGTCCGGGCGGTCGGCGACCTGTTCCGGGCGCTGGACAACGCCTACGGCGGCGGCCACGCCCGGCAGGCCCTGGTGCGCTACCTGGAGAGCGAGGCCGAGCCGATGCTGCGCGGCCGCTACGGCGAGCAGATCGGCCGGGCGCTCTTCGCGGCGGTCGCCGACCTCACCAGGCTGGCCGGCTGGACCTCCTTCGACATCGCCGCGCACGGCCTGGCGCAGCGCTACTTCGTCCAGGCGCTGCGGCTCTCCCAGGCGGCGGGCGACCGGGTGCTCGGCGGCTACGTGCTGATCACCATGAGCCAGCAGGCGGTCCACCTCGGCCACGGCCGGGAGGCGGTCCAGCTGGCCAGGGTGGCCCAGCAGGGCGTCGGCACGGCGGCGCCCGCCACCGTCCAGTCGCTGATGCACGCCGCCGAGGCGCGCGGGCACGGGGTGCTCGGCGACGTCCGCTCCTGCACCACGGCGCTGGTCCGCTCCGAACGCGCGCTCGCGCTGGCCCGCAGCGGTGACGAACTGCCCTCCTGGGCCCGGTTCTTCGACGAGGCGCAGCTGGCCGACGAGTTCGCCCACTGCTACCGCGACCTGCAGCAGTGGCGCCCGGCCGCCCAGCACGCCGAGAAGTCGCTGCGGCTGCGCGGCGCCGCCTACGCGCGCAGCCGGGTCTTCTGCCGGATCGTGCTGGCCGCCGCCCGGCTCGGCATGGGCGACGTGGACGAGTCCTGCGCGCTGGCCACCGAGGCGCTGCGCGCGGCGGGCGAGATGCGCTCGGCCCGCACGGTGGAGTACCTGCGCGACTTCCACCGCCGGCTCGCCCCGTACCGGAGCAGCGCGGCGGCCCGCGCCTTCGAGGAGGCGGCGCGGCAGGCGGGGGTGCTCTGAGCGGTTGCCCGCAGCGTGGCCGGGGGCGGGAATCGGCACCCCGCCCCCGGCCGTCCGTCAGGCCGCAGCGCGCGGCTGGTCGAGCTCCGCCGTGCGGGGCACGCCCAGGTCGCGCAGTACCGCCTCGGCCGCCCGGCGTCCCGAGACCAGCGCCCCCTGCGCGCTGCTGGTGTCCCGGTGGTCCCCGCAGACGTAGAGTCCGGCCAGCACCCGCACCGGGCGGCGGAAGTTGTGCGGCGGCGGCATCGCCGGTACCGCGTCCGGCAGGTGACGCACGCTCAGGAACTCCCATTCGCGCGCTGCCACCCCGTACAGCCGCCCCAGCCGCTCGCGCACCGCGGGCTCCAGGGCGGCGGGCCCGCCGGAGCCGAAGGCGCGCCGACCGAGCACCGTGGTGGCCACCAGCGAGCGGTCCGCCGGGGCGTAGGACTCGTGCACCTGACTGAGGATCAGCGAGTGCGAGACCGGCGCCGGACCCTGGTCCCGGTCGGCGTCGAGCAGCAGCACCGCCTCGTTCAGCGGCGTGCCGGCGGTGGTGTGGAAGTACGTCGTCACCGGGTGGAAGTCGGGTAGCCGCAGGCCCGGCAGCAGCTCGACCGCCGACCGGGCGTCGGTGGCCAGCACCACCGCGCGGGCGCCGAGGCGGCCGTGCTCCGCGGTCCACACCGCGTCCGCGCCGATCGCGGTCACCCGCACGCCGAGCCGCACCGTGCCGGGCGGTAGCGAGTCGGCCAACTGGCCGGGCACCGCGGCGGTGCCGGCGGCGGGCAGTGCGAGCCGGCCGCGCGCGTAGCCGCGCAGCACCAGATCGGCGATCCGGCTGCTGGTGCCGAGTGCCGGATCGCTCAGCAGGGCGGTGAGCAACGGACGCAGGAAGCCGTCCACCACCTTGGCGGGCAGTGCGCGCTCGGCCAGCGCGCGGGCGGTGCTGGTCTCGGGACGGGCCAGCAGTCTGGGCACCGGGGTGGCCGCCAGCCGGCTCAGGCTGGCGCCGAGGCGGGCCTTCTCCAGCGGGCTGCCGAGCGGCGACCGGGTGGCGGCCTGCCGGGCGGTCGGCAGCTGCGGATCGCCGACCCGGTAGCGGCGGCCGCCGCTGTGCACCAGTACCCCGGGGGCCAGCCGACACAGCGCCAGGCCGTCCAGGTCGAGCCGGCGGACCAGCTCGGGGAAACCGGTGTTGAGCAGTTGACCGCCGTGGTCCAGCCGGTAGCCGTCCAGCTGCTGACCGGCCATCCGGCCGCCGATCCGCTCGGTCGCCTCCAGTACCTGGACCTGCAGTCCGGCGGAGGCCAGCGACCGGGCGGCGGCCAGGCCGGCCAGCCCCGCGCCGACCACGACCACGTCGGGGTCGTCGGCGCGGCTGCGGCGGGTGATGTCGTGTGGGGTCACGGGCGAGCTCCCTCCCTGGTCCCGGAGCTCCGGCCGGCGGCCGGCTGCGGAGCGTGCCGGGACGGTTCGAACGGGTGATGCCCCGTCAGTAGCTTGATCAGGCAAGGGCATTCGCTCGAATCGGTGGGCGCCGCACCGCGCCGGTGGCACGCCCAGGGGGCACGCATGCGCGCCGTGCGCCGTCGCGTGCGCCCCTGGGCGCTTGCTCCCCGGGTGGCTCAGAGCGCGGCGCGCACCGCCGCGTCCACCCCCGGGTGGGTGAAGTCGAACCCGGCCGCCAGCAGCTTCGCCGGCACCACCCGGTGGCTGCCCACCACCTCCACCGCCATCTCGCCCAGCGCCAGCTTCAGCGCGAACCGCGGCACCGGGAACCGCGTGGGCCGGCGCAGCACCCGCCCGAGCGCCGCCGTCAGCTCGGCGTTGGTGACCGGCTCGGGCGCGCTGAGGTTGACCGGGCCGTTCAGCTCGGGGTTCTCGACCAGGAAGCGCAGCGCGGCGATCTGGTCCGTCAGCGAGATGAAGCTCCAGTACTGCTCACCCGAGCCGAGCCGCCCGCCCAGTCCCAGCTTGAACAGCGGGAACAGCCGGGCGCCCGCCCCGCCTGCCGCGGTCAGCACCAGCCCGGTGCGCGGGTGCACCACCCGGATCCCGGCCTCGGCGGCCGGGCGGGCCGCGCCCTCCCACGCCACGCAGACCTCGGCCAGGAAGTCGTCGCCGGCCGGCGCCGTCTCGTCGATCACCCGGGCCCCGGTCTGCCCGTAGTAGCCCACCGCCGAGGCGCTGACCAGCACGCCGGGCGGTGCGTCCAGCGTCGGCAGCACCGCGGCCAGGGTCCGGGTGCCGAGCACCCGGCTGTCGTGGATCGCCTGCTTGTACGCCGGTGTCCACCGGTGGTCGGCGACCCCGGCACCCGCCAGGTGCACCACCGCGTGCACCCCGTCCAGACCGGCCCGGTCGACCTCGCCGCGCTCGGGGTTCCAGCCGATCGCCACCGAGCCGTCCGGGCGTGGACCGAGCGCGCTACGGTGCCGGACCAGCCGGACCACCTGGTGGCCGTCGGCCAGCAGGGAGCGGACGAGGGCGGAGCCGATCAGGCCCGAGGAACCGGTGACAGCGATACGCATGCGGTCATCCTGGCAGGCGGGGCAGCCACGGTGGTGCCCAACCCGCCAGGACGCCAGGCGGGGGAGGCCGGGTGCGGCGCCGGGCTCGGACGTGCTCGAGCTGCCCGGCCGGGATGCCGGGCTGGTCAGGGCACCGCTGACGTACCCTCATCGGGCCCGATACGGTACGGCGGTGAGCAACTCCACTCCTCCCGGCTGGTACCCCGACCCGGAGCCCGCCCCGGGCACCGAAGGCGCGCACGAGCGCTTCTGGGACGGCTCCGGCTGGACCGCCAGGAGCCGCCCGCTGGCAGCGGCTGTTGCCGCCACGCTCGGTGCCGTCGGGCAGGCGCCCGCGCCGCAGCCGTCCGCGCCGCCCAGCGTCCCGCCGCCGTTCGGACGGCTGGTCGCAGCCGGGCCGTCGGAGCCCGCCATGTCGCTCTCCGACGCCTCACCGGCGTACGGTCACCCGGCCATCCCCGAGCCCGAGTCCCCGGTCGGCTACGGCATCCCGGCGGCCGCGCTCGCGCCGCCACCGATGACCCCGCCGCCGCCCGTGCCCGTGCCTGTGCCCGCCGCGGGGCCGGTGCCGCAGGCGCCCCCGCTCTCGCCCCACGCCTACCCGCTGCCCGCCTACCCCACGGCCGGTCCGCTCCCGTACCCGTCGGCACCACCCGTGCCGCCCGCCGCGTCCGCGCCGGTCAAGCGCACCGGGCTGGTCCTCGGCCTGTTGACGGGTGCGCTCGCGCTGATCGTGGTCGTGGCCGGGGTGTCCATCTCGCTGGTCAGGGGATCGACGCAGACCGCCGGCCGGCCCGGGGTCGCCGCTCCCGGCCTGCCCCAGCCGCAGCCGCGGCCCGGTGCGGGCGCCCCGACCGGCTCCGCCGCCCCGGCCCCGGGCTCCTCCCCGGCCCCGGCCCCGGGCTCGTCCGCCGGCTCCGGCTCCTCCCCGGGTTCGGCGCCGCAGAGCAAGTCCCCGCTCTCGCCGGACGGCGGCAGTGTCCAGGACGCCGTGCACAACTGGAGCGTCCCGCTCCTCGCCGGCTGGGATTCCGCCGACCACGACGCCTCGACCGCCGCCCTGCTGGTCACCGGTCCCTACCAGTGCGCCACCCCCGGCGGCTGCGTACGCGGCAACTTCACGATCGACAGCAACCCGGCGCCCGGCCCCGACGCCGAGACGGTGGCCCGCCAGACCATGGCCGGCTACGCCCCCCAGCTCTTCGGTCCGCTCGGCACGCACCAGGAGCTGACCAGCGGCCCGATCAGCGTGGCGGGCCTCACCGGGTTCGCCGTCCGCTGGCACGTGGTGCCGCAACAGGCAGGCCCCGGCTTCCTGCTGCTGATCGCGCTGCCGGCGCCCGGCGGCGGGTTCACCACCCTGGTCGGCTCGGTGGACGACGACCCGCAGGCCCCGGCGCCCGCCGTGCTGGACCAGATCGCCGCCGGCATCCGCGCCGCCGACCTGCCGCCCGGCGGCCCCGCCACCCCGTCGGCCGCCCCCACGACCTCGTCCGCCGCCCTGCCGCGCAACGCGACCTGATCCGGAGGACCCGTATGCAGCCCGTCGAGTCCGTCGAGTCCGTCGAGATCGTCGAACAGCAGCTGGCCGACCCGGTCGAGGGCGTGCGCTGCGCTCCCGCAGCGGGCAGCAGGGCCGGCGTCCTGGTGCTGGCCGGCTCCAGCGGCCGGATCGAGACGGACCGCTGCCGCCTGCTGGCCCGCGCCGGCCTGATGGCGCTGTCGATCCGCTGGTTCGGCGGCCCGGGGCAGCCGGCCGGCATCTGCGAGATCCCGTTGGAGACCTTCGCCCGCGCGATCGACCGGCTGCGCGCCGACGGCGCCGAGCGGATCGGCGTGCTCGGCACCTCCAAGGGCGCCGAGGCCGCGCTGCTGCTGGCGCTGCGCGATCCCCGGGTGGACGCCGTGGTCGCGCTCGCGCCCACGGACCTGGTCTGGGCCAACGTCGGTCCGGGCGCGGACGGCGTGACCGCGCCCTACCGTTCGAGCTGGTCCTGGCAGGGCGTCCCGCTCCCGTTCGTCCCGTACGACGACACCTGGCAACGGGCCGAGCCCGAGGGCGCCCCGGTCGCCTTCCGCTCGCACTACCAGCGCAGCCGCCGCACCTTCGCCGAGGCGGCCGGGCTCGCCACGATCCCGATCGAGCGGACCGACGCCGAGGTGCTGCTGGTGGCCGGGGGCGACGACGAGATGTGGCCGGCGCTCGACCACGCCCGCGCCCTCGCCGCCCGGGCCCGCAAGGCCACGCTGATCAGCCACGACGGGGCCGGCCACCGCGTCCGGCTCCCCGGCGAGACCCCGCTGC
Organism: Kitasatospora sp. GAS1066B; assembly: GCF_041262605.1. Taxonomy (NCBI): domain Bacteria; kingdom Bacillati; phylum Actinomycetota; class Actinomycetes; order Kitasatosporales; family Streptomycetaceae; genus Kitasatospora; species Kitasatospora sp. GAS1066B. Next base: position 141,596 of record NZ_JBGCCO010000017.1, on the reverse strand, counting down.
CCCCGTCACCCCTGCACCGCCACGGCGGCACACCCGAGGCCGACGCCGAACTCGGCGCCCGCGCCTGGCCCGAGATCCTCCGCCTGCTGCGTGGCTGAGGCCCTAATCCCCGTAGATCTCCCACAACTTGGGGAACCGTTTCGCCAGCACGGCCGGGTCGCGGTCGTCGAACGGCGCGCCCTCCGGCTGTCGCGGCTGGTTGTTGCCCAGGTCCGGCAGCGGCAGCCCGGTCAGCTGCTCGTGCGCCTCGTCGGCGGCGTACCCGAACTCCTCGGCATCGCCGTCCTCGTCCTCGTCGAAGTCCGGCACCAGGTCCGCCAGGTCGTCCGGGTGGTGCACCGCCCCCTCGAACACCTCCCGCCCCTGCGCGATCAGCCAGCACCGGAAGTAGTCGAAGGAGTCCTCCGACACCTCACCCAGCAGCAGCCGCGCCGCCCCCCACAGCTCCCGGGTGTACGCCCGCTGGAACCGCGCCTCGAACAGCCTCGCGAAGTCGATCACCTCATCCGGCGTCAGTTGCACGAGCCGTTCCACCAGCAGGTCGGCCTGATCGTCCGGGTCCCCGTCGGCGGCGTCGCGGGTCTCGTCGATGATCTGCCAGAAGTCCGTCTCGTACATCACCGCTCCAGCATCCCTGTTCGAGGGCCCGGATGCATGCCTACGCGCCGTAGGAGAGGGGCGCGCGCTCGCTGGAAGGGGTGAAGCTGGTGGAAGTGGGGGAGGGGATTGATACTCGGGGTAGTACGGTCCGGAGCATGGGAGCACAACGCATGGTGAAGTCCAGCGCAGCGCCCGAATCGGTTGAGGCGGAGGAGTTCGCGCCGAGAGTCACAGAGCCCGTGGGGCATGCCATCAAGGTCAGCGTCTCCATGCCTGACGATCTGGTCAGCGACATCCGAGCCAGGGTCGGTAAGCGTGAGTTCAGCCGCTTCGTGGCGGAGGCCGCAGCGCACCGGATCGCGATGATGAAGCTCGGCGAGATCGCGGATGCGTATGAGGCCGAGAACGGACCGATCCCGGACGACCTGATGCGACAGGCCGAGGACCGGTGGCACGAAGCGTTCGGACGGTAGACATGCCCGGAACCTGGGTGCTGGACAGTGAGGGGCTGTCCCGCCTGCTGAGCAGGCAGCCCTCGGCTCTCGCGGACCTGGCGATGGCGGTCAGAAAGAACACCGCCGTCGTGGTCAGCGCGATGACTGTTCCGGAGGCTTACCACGACAGAGTGTCCAGGCAGTGGTTGTCGTACGTCCTGTCCCGGCTCGCCATCCAGCCGGTGACCGAGGCGATCGCTCTGAGGGCCACCGATCTGCTTCGGGAGCATGGATTGCACGGCCACAAGTACGCCACCGACGCCGTTGTTGCCGCCACAGCGCTGCATCGACCCGGCCCCGTCGCCGTTCTCACCAGCGATGTCGACGACCTGCGCCGCTTCTGCGCCGACGAGCCCCGGGTCACGGTCGTCCAGGCCTGAGCCACCGTCGCCGATCCCGGACGCGATCGAGCCCCGGCCCGCAGAAGCGGACCGGGGCTCAACAGTCAATCCGACCAGCGGCCTTACAGGCCGAGCTCGACCTCGAACTCGCCGGACTCCAGGATCTCCTTGACGGCGACCAGGTAGCGGGCGGCGTCGGCGCCGTCCACCAGGCGGTGGTCGTAGGAGAGCGACAGGTAGGTCATGTCGCGGACGCCGATGACGGTGCCCTCCTCGGTCTCGATGACCACGGGGCGCTTGACCGTCGCGCCGATGCCCAGGATGGCGACCTGGTTCGGCGGCACGATGACGGTGTCGAACAGCGCACCGCGCGAGCCGGTGTTGCTGATGGTGAAGGTGGCGCCGGACAGCTCGTCCGGGGTGATCTTGTTGCCGCGCACCTTGCTGGCCAGCTCCGCGGTCTTCTTGGAGATGCCGGCGAGGTTGAGGTCGCCCGCTCCCTTGATGACCGGGGTCATCAGACCCTTCTCGGAGTCCACCGCGATACCGATGTTCTCGGTGTCGAAGTAGGTGATGGTGCCCTCGGCCTCGTTGATCCGGGCGTTGATCGACGGGTGGCTCTTCAGCGCCTGGGCGGCGGCCTTGACGAAGAACGGCATCGGGGACAGCTTCACGCCCTCGCGGGCGAGGAAGGCGTCCTTGGCCTTGCCACGCAGCTTCATGACCTTGGTGACATCCACCTCGACCACGCTGGTCAGCTGAGCCTGCTCGTGCAGGGCCTTCAGCATGTTGTCGCCGATGACCTTGCGCATCCGGGTCATCTTGACCGTCTGGCCGCGCAGCGGGGACGGCGCGGCGGCAGCGGCCTTCGGCGCGGCGGCCGGGGTGGCGGCGACCGGAGCAGCGGCGGCGGCAGCAGCGGCCTCGGCGGCGGCGATGACGTCCTGCTTGCGGATCCGACCGCCGACACCGGAGCCGGTGACGGCGGAGAGCGCGACACCGTGCTCGGCGGCGAGCTTGCGCACCAGCGGGGTGACGTAGGCGTCACCGGCGTCGGCCACCGGCGCGGCGGCGACCGGGGCAGCCGCGACCGGAGCCGGCGCGGCCACGGGAGCCGGGGCAGCGGGGGCGACAGCGACCGGAGCCGGAGCAGCGGCCACCGGGGCCGGGGCAACCGGGGCAGCCACCGGAGCAGCCGGCGCGGGCGCGGCTACCGGAACAGCCACCGGAGCCGGCGCGGCGACGGGAGCCGGCGCGGCCACAGCCGCACCCGCCGCGCCGATCAGCGCGAGCTGGGCGCCGACCTCGGCGGTCTCGTCCTCGCCGACCAGGATCTTCACCACGACACCGGCGACCGGCGACGGGATCTCGGTGTCGACCTTGTCGGTCGAGACCTCGAGCAGCGGCTCGTCGACCTCGACGGTCTCACCCTCGGCCTTGAGCCAGCGAGTGACGGTGCCCTCGGTGACCGACTCGCCCAGCGCGGGCAGCAGCACCGGGGTCGCGTCGGCGGCCGGAGCAGCCGGGGCGGCCACGGGAGCCGGCGCGGCGGGGGCAGCGGCGACCGGGGCCGGAGCCTCGACGACCGGGGCCGGGGCGGCCGGCGCGGCGACCGGGGCCGGCGCGGCGGCAGCCGGAGCGGCGGCCGCGACCGGGGCGCCCGAGCCGTCGTCGATGATCGCCAGCTCGGCGCCCACCTCGACCGTCTCGTCCTCGGCGACCTTGATCGACGCGAGGATGCCGGAGGCCGGCGCGGGGATCTCGGTGTCGACCTTGTCGGTCGAGACCTCGAGCAGCGGCTCGTCGACCTCCACTCGCTCGCCCTCGGCCTTGAGCCAACGGGTGACAGTACCTTCGGACACGCTCTCGCCCAGCGCGGGCAGCGTTACTGAGACCGCCATGGTTTCAGCGACTCCTATCAAGTCTTGCGTTCAGGAAGTTCAGGGAAAGGAAGAACAAAGCGGGGCGGGAGCGATCAGTCGTGCGCGTGCAGCGGCTTGCCGGCGAGCGCCAGGTGCGCCTCGCCGAGCGCCTCGGACTGGGTCGGGTGGGCGTGGATGAGCTGCGCGACCTCGGCGGGCAGCGCCTCCCAGTTGTAGATGAGCTGAGCCTCGCCGACCTGCTCACCCATCCGGGCGCCGACCATGTGGACACCCACCACGGCGCCGTCCTTGACCTGGACGAGCTTGATCTCGCCGGCGGTCTTGAGGATCTTGCTCTTGCCGTTGCCGGCCAGGTTGTACTTGACCGTGACGACCTTCTCCTTGCCGTACAGCTCCACGGCCTTGGCCTCGGAGATGCCGACCGAGGCGACCTCGGGGTTGGAGTAGGTGACGCGCGGCACGCCGTCGTAGTCGATCGGCACGGCCCGCAGGCCGGCCAGCCGCTCTGCCACCAGGATGCCCTCGGCGAAGCCGACGTGGGCCAGCTGCAGGGTCGGGGCGAGGTCGCCGACGGCGGAGATGGTGGGCACGTTGGTGCGCATGTACTCGTCGACCAGCACGTAGCCGCGGTCCATCGCGACCCCGGCCTCCTCGTAGCCCAGGCCCTGCGAGACCGGGCCGCGGCCGATCGCGACCAGCAGCAGGTCGGCGTCGATCTGCTTGCCGTTCTCGGTGGAGACCCGGACACCGGTCTCCGTGTACTCGACGCCCGAGAAGCGGGCCTTGAGCTCGAACTTGATGCCACGCTTGCGGAAGGCCCGCTCCAGCAGCTTGGAGGAGTTCTCGTCCTCCAGCGGAACCAGGTGCGGCAGGGCCTCGACGATGGTGACGTCGACGCCGAAGGACTTCCAGACCGAGGCGAACTCGACGCCGATCACGCCGCCGCCGAGGATGACGGCGGACTGCGGGATGCGGTCGAGCTTGAGGGCGTGGTCGGAGGAGATGACCCGGTTGCCGTCGATGGTCAGGCCCGGCAGCGACTTCGGCACGGAGCCGGTGGCGAGCACGATGTGGCGACCCTCGACCCGCTGGCCGTTGACGTCCACCGAGGTCGGCGAGGAGAGCCGGCCCTCACCCTGGATGAAGTGCACCTTGCGGGAGGCGACCAGGCCCTGCAGACCCTTGTACAGGCCGGCGACCACGTCGTCCTTGTACTTGTGGACGCCGTTGATGTCGATGCCCTGGAAGGTCGCCAGCACGCCGAACTCGGCGGCTTCCTTGGTCTCGTCGGCGATCTCGGCGGCGTGCAGCAGCGCCTTGGTGGGGATGCAGCCCCGGTGCAGGCAGGTACCGCCCAGCTCGCCCTTCTCGATCAGGGCCACGCTCAGGCCCAGCTGAGCGGCGCGGAGCGCCGCGGCGTAGCCGCCGCTTCCGCCTCCGAGAATGACTACGTCGAAAACGGTGCTGGCGTCGTTCGCCACGTCACGTCCTCCATGCCATGGGGTGTGGATCCGTCCGGGCCGGTGCTGGTCCGGTATGCGGGAAGCCCTTGTGGGGCGCCCAGTCGTGCCGGAAATACATCTTCGCACTTGTTCACGGCGGCTGGTGTCCGGGCCCACCCCGCAGGGGGTCCCAGGCCGCCTCCGCAGGGTGGTCGACACCCGTCGGTAGGCCTGTCTGCGCAGGTCAACCCGGTCTTGACAGCGCCGGCCGCGGCCCGGGTGGCGCTCGTCGGCGGGAGGGATTCCGCTTGGTGGAACAAAGTTTCGCCGGAGGCGAACAAGTGGACGGACGTGCGGGCGAACACGCAGGTGAATGCGGGCTCGGGAGCTACCAATGAGTAGCTCCCGGGAAATGAGCGGAGAATCTCGCGGCCGAGCGAAAAAACGGCGGGGCCCGGTGTCTCGGACACCGGGCCCCGCCGCTCGACGGACCGCTTCGGGAACTGCTCAGGGCATCAGCCCTGCGCGGTCTCCTCCGCGAGCTTCACCAGGGTGCGCACCGCGCTGCCGGTGCCGCCCTTGGGGATGTAGCCGTACGGCGCGCTCTCGTGGTAGGCCGGGCCGGCGATGTCCAGGTGCGCCCAGTCGATGCCGTCGGCCACGAACTCCTTGAGGAAGATGCCGGCCGTCAGGCCGCCACCCATCCGCTCGCCCATGTTGGCCAGGTCGGCCACCGGGGAGTCCATGCCCTTGCGCAGCTCGGCCGGCAGCGGCATCGGCCAGGACTGCTCGCCCGCGCGGCCGGCGACGCCGTGCAGCCGGTCCCGGAAGGCGTCCGAGTTGGACATCACGCCGAAGGTGCGGTTGCCCAGCGCCATGATCATCGCGCCGGTCAGGGTGGCCACGTCGACGATCGCGTCCGGCTTCTCCTCGCCGGCCCGGACGATCGCGTCGGCCAGCACCAGGCGGCCCTCGGCGTCGGTGTTGAGCACCTCGACCGTCTTGCCGCCGTACATCCGCAGCACGTCGCCGGGGCGGGTGGCGGAGCCGGAGGGCATGTTCTCGGCCAGCGCCAGCCAGCCGGTGACGTTGACGGCCAGGCCCAGGCGCTTGGCGGCGACCACGGCGGCGAAGACGGCGGCGGCGCCGGACATGTCGCACTTCATGGTCTCGTTGTGGCCGGCCGGCTTGAGCGAGATGCCGCCCGAGTCGTAGGTGATGCCCTTGCCGATGAAGGCGAGGGTGGCCTTGGCCTTGGGGTGGGTGTAGGCGATCTTGACCAGCCGCGGCTTGTTGTCCGAGCCGTTGCCGACGCCCAGGATGCCGCCGAAGCCGCCCTTGGCCAGCGCCTTCTCGTCCCACACCTCGACCTTGAGGCCCAGGTCCTTGCCCACGCCCTGCGCGATGGTCGCGAAGGACTTGGGGTTCAGGTCGTTCGGCGGGGTGTTGATCAGGTCGCGGGACCGGTTCATCTCCTCGCCGAGCACGGTGGCGCGCTCGACGGCGGCCTTCGCGTCCTTGCTGCCCTTGCGCCCGGTCAGCACGATCAGCTCGCCGACCGGCTCCTTGCCGCCCTCGGTGGTGCGGTAGACGGTGAAGTCGTAGGAGCCGAGCAGGCCGCCCAGCGCGACCGCCTCGATCTCCTCGGCCGACTCGGCGGGCAGCGCCAGGCCGGCCTTCTTCGTCCCGGCCAGGGTGCGGGCGGCGACGCCCGCCGCGCGGCGCAGCGCCTCGGTCGAGTAGCCGCCCTCGGCGACCTCACCGAGGCCGACGGCCAGCACGAAGCCGGCCTTGAGCCCGGCGGGGGCCGGCAGCTTGACGGCCTCGCCCTCACCGCCGGTGGCGCCCAGAGTGGTGAGGACGTCGGCCAGCTTGCCCTCGAACGCCTCGACCAGCGCCTCCGCGCCGGAGGCCACCACCAGGCCCTTGGGCCCCTTCGCGACACCGATCACCAAGGCATCCGCGCGCAGCGCGGCGGCGGAGGAGGTGCTCACAGACAATGCAGTCACGTATTTGCGTCCTGTTCTTTCGCGGTCCACGGCCGGATCTGCCGTATGGCATCAGCCCCAGCATGCTCCGCCGTGACGGCGCAGGGCTACGGTGCTCACCGCATGGTAGTCCGCATAGTGGGATGCCGCCGCTCCCGGGCGGCCCTCCGGTTGCGGCATCGGCCCGGTGCCGCGCCGGCCATGCGCGGTTCGCGGCAAGGCCGTTACGGGGCGTTATGCCGCGCTTGAGGTCGCGGTCGGTGTCGCGACTGGCGTCACAGCTGGCGTCAGGTTGGTCAGGGTCCCAGGGCGAGCACCAGCAGCGCGGCCAGTGCCGCCGTCTCGACCAGCGCGCCGAGCACGTCCCCGGTGACCCCGCCGAACCGGCGCAGGCAGCGCAGCAGCAGTGCGGCGGCGGCGAGTTGACTCAGCGTCAGGGCTACTGCGTAGCGCGGGTGCAGGCCGAGCAGGGCGAGCGCGAGGGCGCTCAGCAGGGTGCCGGCCAGTGCGGTCGGTACCGCCACGCTCGCGGCGACCATCGCCCCGAGGCCGCCGGGCCGCGCGGCGGGCACCGGGCGCAGGCAGCCCCAGGCGAGCGCGCACCGTCCGGCCATCGCGGCGGTCAGCACCGCGAGCGCGCCGCGCCACTCGGAGTGTGCGAACTGGCCGGTGAGGCAGGCGATCTGGGCGAGCAGCACGAGCAGCAGGGTCAGCACGCCGAAGGGGCCGATGTCGGACTGCTTCATGATCCGCAGCGCGTCCTCGGCGGGCTTGCCGCTGCCCAGTCCGTCGGCGACGTCTGCCAGTCCGTCCAGGTGGAGTCCGCGGGTCAGCGCGGCCGACGCGGCTACCGCGGCCACCGCGCCGAGCAGTGGGCCGCCGCGCCAGCAGGCCAACGCGCCGAGCCCGGCCGCCAATGCGCCCAGCACCAGCCCGACCAGCGGCGCGACCGCCATCGCCCGGCCGCCCGCCACCCGGTCCCAGCGGGTCACCCGCACCCGCAGCACCGAGAGCGTGCCGAAGGCGAACCGCAGCCCCGGCAGCCGTAGTTGACGGTCCATCGGTTGACGATCCGTCAGCTCTGGCCCGGTGCCGCTCGGCTCAGCGGTGCTGCTCAGCGCCGGTCCATCAGAGCCGGCCCAGCAGTTCGGCGGCCGAGGGCAACCTGGCCGGCGGGCGCGGTGCGGCGGGAGCGGCCGGCGTGAAGGGCTGCTCGGCCAGCAGGTCGGAGGCCGCCTGCAGCAGCGGCAGCGCCATCAGCGCGCCGACGCCCTCGCCCATGGTGATCCGCTCGTCGTGCAGGGGGGTCAGGGTGAGCCGGTCGTAGGCCTTGGCCAACGCGGGCTCGCCGGTCAGCAGCGCGGCCCGCCACCACTCCGGGGCCCGGAACGAGATCCGCTGCGCCATCAACGCGCAGGCCGCCGAGACCACACCGTCCAGCACCACCGGCAGCTTGCGCACCGCGGCCTGCAGCAGGAACCCGGTGATCGCCGCGAAGTCGGCGCCGCCGGTGGCCGCGAGCAGCGCCAACTGGTCGCCCAGCACCGGCCGGGCCCGCCGCAGCGAGTCCCGGATCGCCGCGCACTTGACCATCCAGACCTTGTCGTCGATCCCCGAGCCGCGCCCGCAGACCGCGGCCGCGTCGGTGCCGCAGAGCGCGCCGATCAGCACCGCGGCCACCGTGGTCGAGCCGACGCCCAGGTCGCCGAGCAGCACCAGGTCGGTGCCGAGTTCGGCTTCCTGGTCGGCGATCGCCATGCCGACGGCGAAGGCCCTGGTGGCCTCCTCGGCGGTCACCGCGTCCTCCAGGTCGATCCGCCCGGAGCCGCGCCGGATCCGGTACTCGCTCACCTCGGGGTCGAACTCCTCGAGCGGCGCGTCCACCGCGAGGTCCACCACCCGCAGCCCGGCGCCGAACCGGCCGGCCAGCCGGGCCACCGGCGCACTGCCGTCCAGCACCGCGTGCACCCGCCGGGCGGTGCCGCCGCCGGCGGCCAGTGCCGAGATGCCCAGCGAGGCGATGCCGTGGTCGCCGGCGAAGAGCAGCACCTTGGGGGCGCTCAACGCCCGTACCTCGGTGCCGCCCTGGACCGAGGCGAGCCAGTTGCCCAGCTCCTCCAGCTGCCCGAGCCCGCCGCGCGGCGTGTTCAGCTCCAGCCGGCGCTCCTCGGCCGCGCGGCGGGCGGCGTCGTCGGGGCGCTCGACGAGCGAGGCGAAGGAATCGAGATCCACGGTGGTGTCCATCGTGCGGAACCTTACCAACCGAGCCTCAGGCTGTCCGGGGTGTGCCGCCGGCGGTCGGGCCCTTGATGGTCAGCGGCTGCCCCGCCACCACCAGCAGTACCTCGTCACAGGCCTCGGCGACCGCCATGTTCAGCCGGCCCAGAGTATCCCGGAACCGCCGCCCGGCCGCGGTGGCGGGGACCACGCCCAGCCCCACCTCGTTGCTGACCGCCACCACCTGGCGCCGCGTCACCCGTACCGCCTCGGCCAGTTCGGCGCACCGCCGCTCCACCGAGCCGGCCGCCCGTCGCTCCCAGGCCGCGTCGTCCCAGGCGTCCGCCTGGTCCATCACGGTGGTCAGCCACATGCCCAGGCAGTCGACCAGCACCGGGGCCGGATCGTCGGTGGCGGCCAGGATCGGCTCCAGGTCCACGGTCTCGGCGGTCCGCCAGCTCGCCGGCCGCCGCCCCTGGTGCAGGGCGACGCGCTGCGCCCAGTCCGGGTCGTCGGCCCGCCAGCCGCCGGTGGCCGCGTAGAGCACGTCGGTGTGCTCGCGCAACAGCCACTCGGCCCGGGTGGACTTGCCCGACCGGGCGCCGCCGAGGATCAAGGTACGAGTCATGCGGGTCATCCTGGCGCACGGGGTTGAGCGGTGGTGCGGCGGGCAGCCTGATCCCTGCGCGGTAGCCTGCGCGCAGCAGAACCCAGGAGCAGCAGGAAGGGAGCCGGGCATGGTCTGGACGTGGCGGTACGAGGCGGCGGACGGTTCGGTCCTCACCCCGCAGGACGGGGCCGAGGAGTTCACCAGCCAGGGCGACGCCGAGTCGTGGATCGGCGAGGAGTGGAAGCGCCTGCTGGAGGACGGCGTCGAACGGGTGGTCCTGCTGGAGGACGACGCGGAGATCTACCCGATGAGCCTGCGCGCGGCCTGAGCCGGCGTCAGATCGCCTGCCGCGTGGGCTACTTGGCGCCGACCAGGTGGATCAGCGCGGCGACCTGACGGTACGGGTCCACCCGTCCGGCCCGGTCCTCGGCCTCCAGCAGCTGACCGAGCTGGCGGCCGTCCACCGGCGCGGCGTGGTCCGGCATGCCGTCGGTGAAGACCCGCACGCCGTACCAGTGCCGCAGCGGCACGGCGACCTCGCGCAGCGTGGTGGCCAGGTCGGCCAGCCGGTCGGCCCGGGCGGTCAGGCCCAGGCGGTTGGCGTAGTGGTCGGAGTCGAAGGCCTGCAGCGCGGCCCGCCAGTCGCCGGTCAGTCCGAACCGCATGGCCAGCGCGTCCCGGTTGCGGGCCAGCAGCGAGAGCAGCCCGCCGGGAGCCACCATCCGGGCGAGCGAGGCGATCAGCGGGTCGGGGTCGGGCAGGTACATCAGCACGCCGTGGCAGAGCACCACGTCGAAGCTGCCGGGCCCGAACCAGCGTCCGCAGTGGTGCCCGTCGCCGCTCAGCAGCCGGACCCGCTCGCGCACCTCGGGCGGCTCGGCGGCGAGCATCGCCTGGGCGGCCCCGAGGGTGACCGGGTCGGAGTCGAGGCCGGTGACCAGGTGTCCGGCCCGGGCCAGCCGCAGCGCCTGGGTGCCCTGGCCGCAGCCGACGTCCAGCACCCGCAGCGACGTCTGCTGGGCGCGCGCGCCGAAGTGCGCGGCCAGCTGTTCGGCGAGCTGGCGGGCCACCATCTCCTGGCGGACCAGGTTGTGCAGGCCGCCCTGCCGCTCCAGCCAGGCCCCGGCGCCGCCGGCGAAGGAGCCGCTGCGGGCGGGCAGCCCGTGGTGCTGGCCGTAGCCGTAGGGGGCGACGCCCTGGTACGTGGAGCTTTGGTACGTGGTGCCCTGATAGCCGTAGCCCGGGTACGACGGTTCGCGGTCGTGACCGCCGTCGTGCTGTCCGGGCAGCGGGTACGGACCGGGCCCCGGCGTGGCGGGGGCCCAGTCGTACGCCTGCGGCTCGGCGGTCAGGGGTGCTCGCCCCGCTTCACCTGCGGCTTGGGCAGCCGCAGTCGGCGCATCTGCAGGTTGCGCATCAGGCCGTAGCCGACCGCGCCGCGAGCGTTCTCGTTCGGGAACCGGTTCGCGATCGCCTTGCGCAGGCCCAGGCCCAGGCGCAGGAAGTCGACGACGACCAGCACCAGGAAGAGCAGGAAGAGCAGCGTGGAGAGCAGCTGCAGCGACGGCACCCGCAGCACGCTGAGCACCAGGATCACCACGGCGACCGGCAGGAAGAACTCGGCCAGCGACCAGCGCGAGTCCATGTAGTCGCGGGTGAAGCGCCGCACCGGGCCCTTGTCACGGGGCGGCAGCGCACGCTCGTCGCCGTTGAGCAGCGCCAGGCGCTGCTTCTCCCGCTCGGACCGCAGCCGCTCGCGCGACTGCTTGGCGGCCTCCTTGCGGTCCTTGGGCACGGTCACCCGGGTCCGCCGGTTGGCCTCGGCGTCGCTGCGCTTGGGCGTGGGACGGCCCTTCTTCGCCTGCGGATCGCGGCTCTGGGACATGTCGTCCTGCTCGGCCAGCACGGTGGCGGAGGAGGGGGAATCATCTGAACGGCGTCGGAACACATGACAAGCGTACGTGCTGGCCCCAGAATCCCCCCCATCCCCTGATCACAGGTAGGTGTCCCTGTCAGGGAGGGTGCCCCGAGATCCCCCTGTGGGATGAGGCCACGACCGGTGCGGACGTAGCAGTCTTGTTGCAGGTAGGTGACTGCGGTCCAGGCCCCGCTGCACATACACTCGCAGTAGATTTTGGTACGAGATAGAACCCGCAGCCCGGAGAAGGGGGCACCCGAGGCCCATGAGCGACGGAATCATGAAGCGTATGGGGCTGATCTTCCGCTCCAAGGCGAACAAGGCCCTGGACCGGGCGGAGGACCCGCGCGAGACGCTCGACTACTCGTACCAGAAGCAGCTCGAACTGCTGCAGAAGGTGCGCAGGGGCGTGGCGGACGTCGCCACCTCGCGCAAGCGCCTGGAACTGCAGCTGACGCAGCTCCAGCAGCAGTCCTCGAAGTACGAGGACCAGGGCCGCAAGGCGCTCTCGCTCGGCCGCGAGGATCTGGCCCGCGAGGCGCTGACCCGCAAGTCCGCGATGCAGTCCCAGATCAGCGATCTGCAGGTGCAGTACCAGCAGCTGCAGGCCGAGGAGGAGAAGCTCACCCTCGCCTCCCAGCGGCTGCAGGCCAAGGTGGACGCCTTCCGTACCAAGAAGGAGACCATCAAGGCCACCTACACCGCCGCCCAGGCGCAGACCCGGATCGCCGAGTCGTTCTCGGGGATCTCGGAGGAGATGGGCGACGTCGGCCTGGCGATCCAGCGGGCCGAGGACAAGACGGCCCAGATGCAGGCGCGCGCCGGTGCCATCGACGAGCTGCTCGCCTCCGGTGCGCTCGACGACTCCTCCGGTCTCGGCCGCAAGGACGACATCGAGGCCGAGCTGGAGCGGGTGGCCGGCGGCAGCGACGTCGAGCTGGAGCTGGCCCGGATGAAGGCCGAGCTCGGCGGCGGCTCCACCGGCCCGGCCGCGATCGAGCAGGGCGAGGGCGGTCAGCAGGACACCCCGCCGCCGTCCGTGAACTACCACAAGTAAAGCGCCCGCTTCGACAGCAGGGAGAAACGCCAGCATGATCATGAGGATCATGGGTGAGGGCCAGTTCCGGGTGGCCGATGAGCACCTGAACCGGCTGAACCAGCTCGACGACGAGCTGCTCGCCGCCCTGGATTCGGGGGACGAGACGGTGTTCCGGACCACGCTGGGCAATCTGCTCGCCGCGGTCCGCGAGGTGGGCGAGCCGGTGGCGGACGACTACCTCGGGCCGTCCGACGCGATCCTGCCGAACGAGGGCGGGACCATCGACGAGGTCCGGCAGGTGCTGCGGGCCGAGGGCGACGGACTGATCCCGGGCATCCCGGAGTAGTCACTCCCGGAGGGCGACTTCCGGTCGACGTGGGAGGGGCGGCACCCACCGGGTGCCGCCCCTCCCACGTCCTCGCGTCACGTCCTGCGGCCCGCTACGGCAGGGCCAGCATCCGGTCCAGCGCGGCCTTGGCGTACTTCTCGGTCTCCGGGTCGACCGTGATCACGTTCGGCACCCGGCCCTCGACCAGCGACTCCAGCGCCCAGACCAGGTGCGGCAGGTCGATCCGGTTCATCGTGGAGCAGAAGCAGACCGAGCGGTCCAGGAAGACGATCTCCTTGTCCGGGTGCGCCTTGGCCAGGCGGCGGACCAGGTTGAGCTCGGTGCCGATGGCCCACTTGGAGCCGGGCTCGGCGGCCTCCAGGGCCTTGATGATGTACTCGGTCGAGCCGACCTCGTCGGCGGCGGCGACCACCTCGTGCTTGCACTCGGGGTGCACCAGCACGTTGACGCCCGGGATCCGCTCGCGGACCTCGGCGACCGACTCCACGGTGAACCGGCCGTGCACCGAGCAGTGTCCGCGCCAGAGGATCATCTTGGCGTCCCGCAGCTGCTCCACGGTCAGCCCGCCGTTCGGCTTGTGCGGGTTGTAGAGCACGCAGTCGTCCAGCGAGAAGCCCAGGTCGCGCACCGCGGTGTTGCGGCCCAGGTGCTGGTCGGGCAGGAAGAGCACCTTCTGTCCCTGCTCGTAGGCCCACTCCAGGGCCCGCTTGGCATTCGAGGAGGTGCAGATGGTGCCGCCGTGCTTGCCGGTGAAGGCCTTGATGTCGGCGGAGGAGTTCATGTACGAGACCGGGACGGTGACGTCGGCTATGCCGGCCTCGCGCAGCACGTCCCAGCACTCGGCGACCTGCTCGGCGGTGGCCATGTCGGCCATCGAGCAGCCGGCCGCCAGGTCGGGCAGCACGACCTGCTGGGCCGCGGAGGTCAGGATGTCGGCCGACTCGGCCATGAAGTGCACGCCGCAGAAGACGATGTACTCGGCCTGCGGGCGGGCCGCGGCGTCCCGGGCCAGCTTGAAGGAGTCACCGGTGACGTCGGCGAACTCGATGACCTCGTCGCGCTGGTAGTGGTGGCCCAGGATGAAGACGCGGTCGCCGAGCTTCGCCTTGGCGGCGCGGGCGCGCTCGACCAGGTCGGGGTCGGAGGCGGGCGGCAGGTCGCCGGGGCACTCCACGCCGCGCTCGCTGTTCGGATCGGCCTGGCGGCCGAGCAGCAGCAGGGCGAGCGGTGTGGCGGTCGGCTCGGCGAACGCGGTGTCAACGGTGGTGGTCACGGGCGGGTGCCCTCCTGTGCGGCCGGACGCTCCCAGCCTTCTCGTCTTTCTGACGTTATCTATGATAACCGGTTCGCGTCACTCTGACGATGGCCATCGTGTCGATGTGACGTGATCGGCGCGCCACCTCGTCGGCTTGGCGGACGGACCCGACGCAGTCCCCGCGCGGCGGCTGCGCCCGGAGCGCCGAGCGTGTTCTCTAGGGCTATGAAGGCCATCGCGATCAATCGCTACGGCGGCCCCGAGGTCGTCGAATACCTTGACCTGCCCGACCCGAAGGTGGGCCCGGACTCCGTGTTGGTCCGGGTCAGGGCGGCCGGCGTGAACCCCGTCGACTGGAAGGTCCGGGAGGGCCGGATGGACGGGGTGACGGACGCCCACTTCCCGCTGATCATGGGCTGGGACCTGGCCGGCGTGGTCGAGCGGGTGGGCCCCTCCGTCACCGAGTTCACCGTCGGTGACGAGGTCGTCGGCTACGTGCGCAAGGACGCCATCGAGCACGGCACCTACGCCGAGCTGGTCGCCGCCCCGGTGCGCACGCTGGCCCGCAAGCCCGCCGGGCTCAGCTGGGCGCAGGCCGGCGGACTGCCACTGGCCGGACTGACGGCCTATCAGGGGCTGGTCAAGGCGCTCGCGGTGGAGGCCGGCGAGACGGTGCTGATCCACGCCGCGGCCGGCGGGGTCGGCGGCTTCGCCACCCAGATCGCGGTGGCGCTCGGCGCCCGGGTGATCGGCACGGCGGGCGAGCACAACCACGCCTACCTGCGCTCGCTGGGCGCCGAGCCGGTGCGCTACGGCGACGACCTGGTGGAGCGGGTCCGGGCGCTGGCGCCGCAAGGCGTGGACGCGGCCTTCGACCTGGTCGGCGGCCCGTCCCTGGTCGCCTCCCAGCACCTGGTCAAGCAGCGCGGCCGGATCGCCTCGGCGGTGGACGGAGCGGTGCTCGAGTTCGGCGGGCACTACCACTTCGCCCGCCCCGATGCCGCCGACCTGGCGGCGCTCGGCGCGCTGGTGGACGCCGGAAAGCTCACCGTCACCGTTGCCTCCACCTTCCCGCTGGCGCAGGCGGCCTCCGCCCAGCAGCTCAGCGCGGAGGGCCGCACCAGGGGCAAGATCGTGCTGCTGGTGGACTGACCAACCGGGTCCGGGAGAATGGGGCGGTGAGCGGAACGTTCCGCCCTGCCCCCGAGCCGTGGAGAGCGCGCACCCATGAGCACGAGTCGACCGCCCGAGGTGGGCGGTGTCTCCCTGGACGAGACCGACCGTCTGCTGCTGGCCCACCTGGGCCGCGACGGGCGGGCCTCGTACGCCGAGATCGGCCTGCTCGCCAACCTCTCCGCGACCGCCGTGCGCCGCCGGATCGACCGGCTGCGCTCGCGCGGCGTGGTGCGCGGCTTCACCGTGGTGCTCGACCCGGAGCTGCTCGGCTGGCAGACCGAGGCCTTCGTGGAGATCTACTGCCGTGAGCGGACCGCGCCCGAGGAGATCCTGGCCAGCCTGCGGCAGTTCCCCGAGGTCGTCGCCGCCTGGACGGTCACCGGCGACCCGGACGCCCTGATCCACCTGCGGGCCGCCGACACCCGGCACCTGGAGGCGGTGATCGAGCGGATCCGGCGCGAGCCGGGCGTCCAGCGCAGCCGCAGCTCGGTGGTGCTCTCCCGGCTGATCGGCTGACTTTCATACCAGCGCAGGATTCCTGCGCCGCCGGGCGCGAACACGCTCGAATGCTGCTCGAACAGGCGCATTCGGACGCGCGGGCTCGGACCCCCGCTGCCTAGGCTGATCTTGAGTTCTGAGCCTAAGGAGCACCTCGTGACCGCCGCCGTCCCGCACCGCATGCACCAGCCCGACAACGAGCTCGTCGACCTGGTCTTCGGCTACATGCGCGAGCGCCTGCAGTACGACCCGGTGCCCCTGGACCACCCCGGCGACGGCGAGCAACTGCGCGCCCACCTGGCCGGGCTGCTGAACGAGCACGGCAACGCCCCCGCCGACGTGCTCAAGCTCTACGACCACGAGCTGTCCCGCGCGGTGATCTCCGCCGACAGCCCGCGCTACCTCTCCTTCATCCCGTGCGCCCCGACCAAGGCGGCGCTGCTGTTCGACATGGTGGTCTCCTGCGCCTCGCTGCAGGGCATCTCCTGGCTGGAGGCGGCCGGTGCGATCGCGGCCGAGAACCAGGTGCTGCGCCTGATAGCCGACCGGGCGGGACTGCCCGAGACGGCCGGCGGCACCTTCGTCTCCGGCGGCTCGGCGGGCAACCTGTCCGCGCTGGTGGTGGCCCGCGACACCGCGCGGCGCAGGCTCGGCGTCGGCCCGGAGACCCGGCTGCGGATCGCGGTGGCCGACCAGGTGCACTCCTCGGTCAAGAACACCTTCAACATCATCGGCGTCGAGGCCTTCAAGGTCCCCACCGTCGACCGCCGCTTCACCGGCGCGGCGCTGCGCGCGGCGCTGGCCGCCGACCCCAACCCCGAGACCGTCATCGCGGTGGTCGGCACGGCCGGCACCACCAACGAGGGCATCATCGACGACCTGCAGGGCCTGTCCGAGGTCACCCGCGAGCGCGGCCTGTGGTTCCACGTGGACGGCGCCTACGGCGGCGCGGGCCTGTTCGCCCCCTCGGTGCGCGAGCGCTACAACGGCATCGAGCACGCCGACTCCTTCGTCGTCGACCCGCACAAGTGGCTCTTCGCGCCCTTCGACTGCGCCGCGCTGCTCTACCGCGAGCCGTGGCTGGCCAAGGCCGTGCACACCCAGGACGCCGGCTACCTGGACGTCCTGCACCACGAGGGCGACGAGTGGAACCCCACCGACTACGCCTACCACCTGACCCGCCGGGCCCGCGGCCTGCCGCTCTGGTTCTCGCTCGCCGTGCACGGCACCCAGGCCTACACCGACGCGATCGAGGCCGGCCTCACGCTGGCCCGGGAGAGCGCCGAGCTGATCCGGCGCACCGAGCACCTGGAGCTGCTGCACGACCCGCAGCTCTCCGCCGTCTGCTTCCGTCGCATCGGCTGGACCGAGCAGGACTACTACACCTGGTCGCACCGGCTGCTGGCGGACCAGATCGGCTTCGTCACGCCGACCGGCTGGGACGGCGAGACGGTGGCCCGCTTCGCGTTCCTGCACCCGGGCACCACGATGGCGATGGTCCAGGAGATCCTGGACACCATGGCGTAGGGCTCTCCCACGGATCTTGCCGGGCGTGCGACGCCGGTCACAGGAAGCCGCTGCTGGGCAGGTACGGGGCCGGCGGCCGCATCCCGCGCAGCGCGAGGAAACCGCGGTTGTGCAGGCTCAGGCCCAGCTCCAGGCCGACGTCCAGCGCCCATTCCTGCTCGGCGGTGAGGTACTCCACCCTGGCCTCGGTGCCCTCCGGCACCCGGGCCAGGGCCTCGCGCAGCAGCCGCACCGCGAGCCGCTTGGAGGTGGCCGCCAGCAGCTTGACGGCGCCGCCCCGGCGGTAGCAGTAGCCGCTGCCGGCCAGCGTGTCGGCGACCAGCAGCTCGTCGTGGTGGGCCAGCATCAGCTCGTGGTCCGGGCCGTGCGCCGCGCCGCGCAGCCGGCGGTCGATCGAGTCCAGCAGGTCCCGGTGGCCCGCGTTGCCCGGGTGCACCGGGATGTCCCCGGCGTCCAGCAGACCGGCCCGATCGACCCGGCCGGTCAGCCGCATGGTCGGGTGCAGGGTGTAGCCGGCCCGGCGGTAGCGGCGGGCGGCGGCCGGGTCGCCGGAGACGGTGCTCATGCCGCGCAGGCAGGCCCGGCCGTGCGCGGCGGCTCGCTCCAGCAGCACCCGGCCGACCCCCTTGCCCTGGAACTCGGGCAGCACGCAGAAGAGCGCGAGGATCCACACGCCCTCGCGGCGCATCGAGAGCGCGAACCCGATCGCCCGACCGCCCTCCTCGGCCAGCCAGCAGCCCTCGGGGTCGGTGGTCGCCAGGTGCCTGGTCCTGGCCTGCTGCCAGGCGATCTCGGCCTCGCTCGGCGACCGCGCGGGCCCGGTGCCCGGCGCGCCGAAGCACTCGGCCGCGATCAGCCGGACGGTCTCGGCGTCCACGCGGCTGTCGCGGACCTGACGCAGGATCATCCGTCCATCCTCCCCGCTCGGCCGGCCGGCAAGCGCGCGATTGCGCCGATCCGGCCGACGCGGCGGGCAGCCGGCGGCCGGTGCCCGCTTGACGCGCGGTGTGCGAGCATGGACAGACCAGGGAGCGGAGCATCGTCCGCGAACTCGGATCCACTGCCCGGAATCAATCCGGGCGGCCGCTGGTTGGCACTGGCGGCAGTTTGTCGTCATAGACCGGGAGTAAGCAGATGACCGTCCAGGACGAGACCACCGTCGAGAGTGGTCTGCTCCTTACCGATGCCGCTGCGGCCAAGGTGAAGGGCCTGCTCGAGCAGGAAGGCCGCGACGACCTCGCGCTGCGTGTCGCCGTCCAGCCCGGTGGTTGCTCGGGCCTGCGGTACCAGCTCTTCTTCGACGAGCGCTCGCTGGACGGCGATGTCGTCAAGGACTTCGGCGGGGTCAAGGTCGTCACCGACCGGATGAGCGCCCCCTACCTCGGCGGTGCCACCGTGGACTTCGTGGACACCATCGAGAAGCAGGGCTTCACCATCGACAACCCGAACGCCACCGGCTCCTGCGCCTGCGGCGACTCGTTCAGCTAGTCGTCCCGACAGCGGCGGCCCCGGAGCGTTCCGGGGCCGCCGCTGTCGTCCGTGCGGACGGGGATCGGGGATCGGCTCAGTTGCCGGCGCTGACCGGGCCGCCGTTCGGCGCCGACTCCAGCGGGATGTTCGCCCCGGTGAGCGCGTCCACCACCTCGCGGCCCTGCAGCGGCTGGGCCAGGTTGGCCACCACGGACTGCTGCTTGACCAGCGCCGGGCACATCTGGCCGACCGGCAGGTGCTGGGTGATCACCACCTGCGCCCGGACGGTGCCCGCCCGGCCCTCGTCCACCTGCAGGCCGTACTTGTCGCAGACCACGCCGAAGAAGAAGACGGTCAGCTGGTTGTCCTTGGCCAGGTAGCCGGTCGGCTTGAGCTGCGACTGCGGGTTCACCGGCGGCTGCGGGGCGGGGGTGCCGGGGGCGCCCGGCTTGACCGGGGAGCCGGGGGTCGCGCTGCCGGGCGCGGCGCCACCGCCGGTCGGCGCGGGTGTCGAACCGGAACCCGGGGCGGTGGGGGTACCCGCCGCGCCGCCGGCGGGGGAGGACGGCGACGCGGTGGGAGCCGAACTGGACGAGGCACCGGCCGACGGGGCGACGCTGCCGGACGGCGAGGAACTCGCGCTGGCGGCCGCGGCCGCGCTCTTCGGGCTGCTGCTGCCGCCGCAGGCGCTCACCGTCGCGGCGACCGAGAGCAGCAGGGCGGCGGCGGCCAGACTCCGGCGCCGACGGTTCAGCGGGGCCGACGGACGGCGGAGCTGCTCGGCGGTGGTGTTCTCGTCCATGGTGCGACGTCCTCCAGAAGGTGCGGATCCCTACAGCAGCTGTGGCTGCGCGGATCTGACGTGGCAGGACGGGATCCGGTTCCCCGGGCGGACGAGAAGCCGACCGGAACCGGTCGGCGGCTGATCAGCGGCTGATCAGAGGCCGTACTCGGCCATGCCGGCGACCAGGGCGCGGGTGCTGTCCGGGACCGTGATCGGGCCGCCGGGCTCGCTCGGCCGCCACGGGCTGTCGGCCAGCAGCGGCCAGAAGGCGCCGAGTCGACGGGAGGAGTCCACCAGGGCGTCGAGGGTGTCCGGATCGGCCTCGTCCAGCAGCGTGCGGGGGACCTCGACGGGGGAGTGACTGGGCAGCATGGGGCGGCTCCGATCGCCGGCCGCGGCCGTGTCGCCGCGCGCCACAGGGGCCCCGAAGGACCCGCTGATCGCGACCCTAGGCCGCCCGCACGGCCCCGGCCAGCCCTACCCGCAGGTAGTCATCCGGACGGGATCGCGGGCCTTCGCGCCCTTGACCGGGCCGGTGCCCGGTACCGTAGGGGGGTTCACCTCGCCTTCGCCACTAGGAGCCCAGTCGTGCGCATCGCCGTCGCCGGTTCGATCGCCACCGATCATCTGATGACCTTCCCGGGTCGGATCACCGACCAGCTGGTCGCCGACCGGCTGCACGCGGTGTCGCTCTCCTTCCTGGTCGACACCCTGGACATCCGCCGCGGCGGGGTCGCGCCGAACATCACCTTCGGCATGGGCCTGCTCGGGCTGCGCCCGGTGCTGGTGGGCGCGGCCGGCGCGGACTTCGCCGAGTACCGGGCCTGGCTGGAGCGGCACAACGTGGACACCCAGTCCGTGCACATCTCGGAGACCCGGCACACCGCCCGCTTCATGTGCACCACGGACGAGGACCACAACCAGATCGCCTCCTTCTACACCGGCGCGATGGCCGAGGCCCGCAACATCGAGCTGAAGCCGGTCGCCGACCGGGTCGGCGGCCTGGACCTGGTGCTGATCGGTGCCGACGACCCGCAGGCGATGGTGCGGCACACCCAGGAGTGCCGCACCCGCGGCTACGCCTTCGCCGCCGACCCCTCGCAGCAGCTTGCCCGGCTGGACGGCGACGACATCCGCGAGATCGTGGACGGCGCCGCCTACCTGTTCACCAACGAGTACGAGGCCGGGCTGATCGAGTCCAAGACCGGCTGGGACGCCGCCGAGGTGCTGACGCGGGTCGGCATCCGGGTCACCACGCTGGGCGCCAAGGGTGTGCGGATCGAGCGCAAGGGCGAGCCGGACATCACCGTGCCGTGCGTGCCCGAGCTGAAGAAGGCCGACCCGACCGGCGTCGGCGACGGCTTCCGGGCCGGCTTCCTGGCCGGCCTGCACTGGGAACTCGGCCTGGAGCGGGCCGCCCAGATCGGTTGCGCGCTGGCCACCCTGGTGATCGAGACCGTCGGCACCCAGGAGTACGAGCTGCGCACCGGCCACTTCCTGGAGCGCTTCGCCGCCGCCTACGGCGAGCAGGCGGCGGCCGAGGTGCGCGCCAAGCTCAGCTGACCCCGGGCCGCTTGGTGAGCTGCTCCTTCGCTGCGGGCGGGTGCCGCCTCGCCCCCAGCCTTCGGCCGGGAGGTGTCCCCATCTCGGCGGCCCCCACCCTCCGCTGCGTCGCAGCTCAGTCGCTCAGCTGACCCCGGGCCGCTTGGTGAGCTGCTCCTTCGCTGCGGGCGGGTGCCGCCTCGCCCCCAGCCTTCGGCCGGGAGGTGTCCCCATCTCGGCGGCCCCCACCCTCCGCTGCGTCGCAGCTCAGTCGCTCAGCTGACTCTCCTCACCGAGTACGCGAACCCCCGGTCCGCCCCGTAGGCGCTGGCCGGGGTTTCGCCTTCGTAGGCCTGGCCGCGCATCTCGCACCACGCGGGGATGTCCAGCCGGGCCGCCTCGTCGTCGGCCAGCACCACCACCAGCCCGCCGGGCGGCACTTCGCCGAACCGCTTGGCCAGCTCGATCACCGGCAGCGGGCACCGCTTCCCCAGCGCGTCGATCACCAGCTGTCCGGTCGGTGGATCCGAGGGCACCGTCAACTCCAGCCCCAGCGGCGCCCGGACCCGCGCCACCACCTCGGGCAGTACCGCGAGGAAGCGGTCCACCTGCGCCCCGGTCGTCCCCGGCGGCAGCGACACCCGCACGTTGCCCTCGGTGAGCACCCCCATCGCGGCCAGCACGTGACTGGGGGTCAGGGTGCTGGAGGTGCAGGAGGAGCCGGAGGAGACCGCGATGCCGGCCCGGTCCAGTTCGCCCAGCAGGACCTCGCCGTCCACGTAGAGGCAGGAGAAGGTGACCAGGTGCGGCAGCCGGCGCACCGGATCGCCGACCACCTCGACCTCCGGCACCAGGTGCGGGACCCGGGTCCTGATCCGCTCCACCAGCGCGTGCAGCCGGGCGTTCTCGGTCTCGGCCTCGGCCCGGACGGCACGCAGCGAGGCCGCCGCCGCCACGATCGCCGGGACGTTGACGTACCCGGGCACCCGGCCGCCCTCGCGCTCGTCGGCCGGCAGCGCGGAGTTGAACCGGACGCCCTTGCGGACCGCGAGGACGCCGACCCCGGCCGGGCCACCCCACTTGTGCGCACTGGCCGTCAGCAGTGACCAGCCGTCGGGCGCGGGCAGCCGGCCGATGCTCTGCGCGGCGTCCACCAGCAGCGGCACCTCACCGAGCAGCGCGGCGGTCTCCGCCACCGGCTGCACCGTGCCCACCTCGTGGTTGGCCGACTGGAGCACCGCCAGCGCGGTGTCGGGGCGCACGGCGGCGGCGAACCGCTCGGCGTCCACCCGGCCGCCGCGGTCCACCGGGACCACGGTGACCTCGCCGCCCGCCCCCTCGTGCTGCTCGGCGGTGTGCAGCACGCTGGAGTGCTCCACCGCCGAGTGCACCAGGTGACGGCCCGTCCGCCGCCGCCCGCGCAGCGCGCCGAGCACGCCCAGCTGCACCGCCTGGGTGCCGCTGGTGGTGAAGGAGACCTCGTCGGGCCTGGCGCCGATCAGCTCGGCGACCGTCTCGCGGGCGGCGTCCAGCAGCATCCGGGCCTGCCGTCCGGAGCGGTAGAGCCGGGCCGGGTCGGCCCAGCCCTCCTCCAACGCGGCGGTCAGCGCCTGCCGGGCGACGGGGTGCAGCGGAGCCGTGGAGGCCACATCGAAATACAGACTGTCAGTCGACGTCACGACCGACACGCTATCCGGCCCTCACGGCCCGTCAGACGATCACCCGGCGGCGTGCCGTTTTGTCCGGTTCGTCCGTGTCCGACGGACCGTCATCCGATCGTCGACAGACCGTCCCTCGATCGGGTGTACGGAGCCCGAAAGTCCTCCATGACCTGGGAGTCCGCGCCTGCCGGGGCTGATCGGGTAGCGGGGCGGCGCGTTACCGGGACCTGCTCGTCAGGTGCGCATAAGGCTGGAGTAGGGTTTGGCCCGCATAAGCATTCAAACCGTGCCCGTGGACGGGTCGCCGGGGAGGCTCACAGTACTCCCGGGGGCGGCGCGATCGCGGGCGAGACTTCGGGAAGGCGCTACGTGAGTCCCAACGGCTCCGACCGCTCGCCGCGGCGCACGATGCGGCGGAAGCTGCCTCAGGCGCTGGCACTGGGCCTCGTCATCGCGACCGCTACCGGCTGCTCGGCCAACGACCTGCCCAGGCTTGGCCTCCCCAGCCCTGTGACCACGACTGGACATCTCGTCCTTCAGATGTGGCAGGGGTCCTGGATCGCGGCGCTGGTGGTCGGCGTACTGATGTGGGGTCTGATCATCTGGAGCGTGATCTTCCACCGGCGCAGCCGTACCGGTATCCAGATCCCTCCGCAGACCCGGTACAACGTGCCCATCGAGGCGCTCTACACCGCGGTCCCCATCGTCATCGTCTCGGTCCTCTTCTACTTCGTCGCCCGCGACGAGGCGAAGCTGACCCAGATCGACAAGCCGCAGCACGTCGTCAACGTGGTCGGCTTCCAGTGGAGCTGGGCGTTCAACTACGAGAACTCCGAGACCCCGGACCCCAACAGCCAGCTCGCCGCGTACGACGTGGGCACCCCGAACCAGATCCCGACGCTCTGGCTGCCCGTCAACGAGAGCGTGGAGTTCAAGCTCACCTCCCGTGACGTGATCCACGACTTCTGGCCCGTCAACTTCATGATGAAGATGGACGTCGTGCCGGGCGTGGTCAACAAGTTCCAGGTCACCCCCACGGTGATCGGCGAGTACGACGGCAAGTGTGCGGAACTCTGCGGTGTGGACCACTCCCGGATGCTCTTCAAGGTGAAGGTCGTCTCGCACGACGACTACATCAACCACCTGCAGCAGCTGCGGGCCAACGGCCAGGCCGGCGCGGTGCCTTCGGGTATCACGAGCATGGGAAGTGAAACGAAGTGACGATCCTCAACGAGCCCGCCGCGGCCGGCGGGGCGCCTGGGGGCACCGCGAGGGCCGGCGCGGCCCCGCGCACCCGCAAGCCGGGCGCGACCATCATCAAGTGGCTGACCACCACCGACCACAAGACGATCGGCACGCTGTACCTCGGTACCTCGTTCGCGTTCTTCCTGATCGGTGGCATCCTGGCGCTCGTCATGCGCGCCCAGCTGGCCCAGCCCGATGGCAAGATCCTCTCGAACGAACAGTTCAACCAGGCGTTCACGATGCACGGCACGATCATGCTGCTGATGTTCGCGACGCCGTTGTTCGCCGGTTTCACCAACTGGATCATGCCGCTGCAGATCGGTGCGCCCGACGTCGCCTTCCCGCGACTGAACATGTTCGCGTACTGGCTCTACCTGTTCGGCTCGACCATCGCGGTCGGTGGCTTCCTCACTCCGCAGGGCGCGGCCGACTTCGGCTGGTTCGCCTACTCGCCGCTGTCGGACGCGGTCCGGTCGCCCAGCGTCGGCGCCGACATGTGGATCATGGGTCTGGCCTTCTCGGGCTTCGGCACCATCCTCGGTGCGGTCAACTTCATCACCACCGTCATCTGCATGCGCGCCCCGGGCATGACGATGTTCCGGATGTCGATCTTCGTCTGGAACGTCCTGCTCACCTCGGTGCTGGTGCTGCTCGCCTTCCCGGTGCTCGCCGCCGCGCTCTTCGCGCTGGAGGTGGACCGGAAATTCGGGGCCCATATCTTCGACCCGGGTAACGGTGGAGCCCTACTCTGGCAACACCTCTTCTGGTTCTTCGGCCACCCCGAGGTGTACATCATCGCGCTGCCGTTCTTCGGCATCATCTCGGAGATCATCCCGGTCTTCTCCCGCAAGCCGATGTTCGGCTACTCGGGTCTGATCGCGGCCACCATCGGCATCGCCGGCCTCTCCGTGACGGTGTGGGCGCACCACATGTACGTCACCGGACAGGTGCTGCTGCCGTTCTTCTCCTTCATGACCTTCCTGATCGCGGTCCCGACCGGTGTGAAGTTCTTCAACTGGGTCGGCACCATGTGGAAGGGCTCGCTGAGCTTCGAGACCCCGATGCTCTGGACGATCGGCTTCCTGGTCACCTTCCTCTTCGGTGGTCTGACCGGTGTGCTGCTCGCCTCCCCGCCGATCGACTTCCACGTCTCGGACTCGTACTTCGTCGTCGCGCACTTCCACTACGTGGTCTTCGGCACCGTCGTCTTCGCGATGTTCGCCGGCTTCCACTTCTGGTGGCCGAAGATGACCGGCAAGATGCTGGACGAGCGCCTCGGCAAGATCACCTTCTGGACGCTCTTCATCGGCTTCCACACCACCTTCCTGGTGCAGCACTGGCTCGGCGCCGAGGGCATGCCCCGCCGCTACGCCTCGTACCTGCCCTCGGACGGCTTCACCACGCTGAACTCCGTCTCCTCCATCGGCTCCTTCCTGCTCGGCCTGTCGATCCTGCCGTTCCTCTACAACGTCTGGAAGACCGCCAAGTACGGGGAGAAGGTCGAGGTCGACGACCCGTGGGGCTACGGCCGTTCGCTGGAGTGGGCGACCTCCTGCCCGCCGCCGCGGCACAACTTCCTCACCCTGCCCCGGATCCGTTCCGAATCCCCGGCGTTCGACCTGCACCACCCGGACATCGCCGCGCTCGACTACCTGGAGCTGCACGGCCACCTGGCCAAGCACCTCGAGGGCGTCGTGCCGGCCGAGTACGACCGGCCTGAGCTGACCAAGACCAAGGGCAAGAAGGAGGGCGACGCCTGATGAAGGAGCAGGGCAAGATCTTCGCGGGCTTCGCCGTCTTCATCCTGATCATGGCCGTGGTCTACGGCGTCTGGACCACGCACAGTTCGCACGGCACGGAGGCCGCCGGTACCACCGCGCTCTTCCTGGCCTTTGGCCTGTGCGCCTTCATCGCCTTCTACCTGGGCTTCACCGCCCGCCGGGTGGACCTGGGCGCGGGCGACAACCCCGAGGCCGAGGTCTCCGACGACGCCGGTGAGATGGGCTTCTTTGCCCCGCACAGCTGGCAGCCGCTCTCCCTGGCCCTCGGTGGCGCGCTGGCTTTCTGCAGCGTCATCTTCGGCTGGTGGCTGATGTTCTGGGCCGCTCCGGTCATCATGATCGGGCTGTTCGGCTGGGTCTTCGAGTTCTACCGCGGCGAGAACCAGAACCAGTAGGTTCCCCCCGTCCGCACCGGGCAGGCCCCCTCCTCGGAGGGGGCCTGCCCGTTCGTGGTTCACCCGGCCGGGCGCAGCGGCGTGCGTCGGGGGCCGCCAGATGCGGTGATGTTCCTACCATCTGATGCATCATCCGAACCCTCAGGAGGCTCCGGTGGCCGGCAGATGTGCGGTAGGGGGACGGAAGACCGGGACCGGTCGGCGGGCATCCGCCTGGCTGGTCCTGACCCCGCTGGTGCTCGGGCCGCTCGCGGCCTGCTCCGGCGGCGGTCACGGCAGCGGCAACGGCCCACCGCGGGTGGTGGACGCCGCCCGCCTGGTCCGCACCTCGTCGGTGCCGGTCGCCGAACCCGGCAAGCCGTTCACGGTGACCGCCGCCAGCGGGGACAACATCACCGACGTGATGCTGACCGGCCCGGACGGCAAGCAGCTGCCCGGCGCGCTGGATCCCGACGGCCACGGCTGGCACAGCACCGTCCCGCTGCTGCCCGGCACCCGCTACGCCGCCCGGATCGCCGCCGCCGACAACCACGGCGGGCGCGGCGAGTACACCGACGACTTCACCACCAAGGCCGCCGACCAGCTGCTCACCGCCGAGCTGGGCCCCGACCTCGGCCGGGACACCTACGGCGTCGGTGAGCCGCTCACCGTGAAGCTCTCCGCGGAGGTCAAGGACCAGGCCGCCCGGCAGAAGGTGGAGAGCGCACTGACCGTGGTCTCCGAGCCCGCGGTGACCGGCGCCTGGTACTGGGTGGACGACAAGGACCTGCACTTCCGGCCGAAGGACTACTGGCCGGCCAACGCCGCGGTGAAGCTCGTCTACGACCCGCAGGGGCAGCAGATCGAGGGCGGCCTCTACGGCGGGGCGGCCGGCTCGGTCGCCTTCAAGACCGGTGACAAGGTCGAGGCGATCGTGGACGCGGCCAGCGACGAGCTCACCTACAAGCGCAACGGCGAGGTGGTCACCACCTTGCCGGTGACCACCGGCAAGCCCGGCTTCGACACGCGCAACGGCATCAAGGTGGTGCTCGGCCAGGAGCGGGTGGTGCAGATGAGCAGCGAGACCATCGGCATCGCCAAGGGCAGCAAGGACGCCTACGACCTCAAGGTCGAGTGGGCCACCCGGGTCACCTGGAGCGGCGAGTACGTGCACGCCGCGCCCTGGTCGGTGGCCTCGCAGGGCGTGGAGAACGTCAGCCACGGCTGCACCGGGATGAGCACCGACAATGCCGAGTGGTTCTACGAGCACACCCGGGTGGGTGACATCGTGCAGGTGGTGAACAGCCACGGGCACGACATGGAGCCGTTCGGCAACGGCTTCGGGGACTGGAACCTGAGCTGGGACGAGTGGCTGAAGGGCAGTGCCCTGGGCAAGCCGGTGAACACCCAGGCGCCGGCGGTGGCCGTTCCCGCCACGGCCACCCTGCGCCCGCAGGTCTGAACGCCTGCGGGGCCCGAGCTGCTGACGGCCCGTGCGGCCGTCAGCAGCTCAGGGGGATCGATCACCCGGGGTCGGGTCCGTAGACGAGGTCCAGCGCGCCGCTCACGGCCGCCAGGGCCTCGTCTCGTGTGACGCCCAGGCGCCGGGCCCGAGCCGCGTACTCGCCGGCCGCGCCGGCCGCCAAGCGGTGCGCGGTGTCGCCGGTGGCGGCCACCAGGGTGCCCCGTCGGCCGTGCGTCTCCACCACCCCGTCCGCCTCCAGCTCGCGGTAGGCGCGGGCCACCGTGTTCGCGGCCAGGCCGAGCTGCTCGGCCAGCGCCCGCACGGTCGGCAGCCGTAGGCCGGCCGGCAGCTCGCCGGTCCTGGCCTGCTCGGCGATCTGCCCGCGCAGCTGCTCGTACGGGGGTGTGGCGGCGGCGTGGTCGATGCTCACCTGCACGGGGCGGTTCTCCTCGGTCGTTCCACAGGCTGACTGGGCGTCACCTATTGTGCCCGCATATGCCAAGGGCCCCGTCCGGCGGTGCCGGACGGGGCCCTCAGGTGGCTGACGCGATGTCAGGAGCCGGGGATCAGTGGTGGCCGTGGCCGCTGGTGATCTCCTGGTGCTCCTCGGCGGTCGGCTTGGGGATCTGGTTGCCCTCGCCGAACATGCTCTCGGAGAGCTTGGCCCGGGTCTTGGTGACCAGGCCGACCTTGCGGGCGACACCGTTCTCGTCGACCTCGGCGGGCAGCTCCAGCGGCTCGTACTGCTCGTGCGAGGTGAGCGTGTGCAGCGCCCCCTGCGGGAGCTGGGCGTGCACCTCGATCATCTCACCGTGCGGCAGGCGCTTGATGACGCCGGTCTCGCGGCCGTGCAGCACCTTCTCCTTGTCGCGGCGCTGCAGCCCCAGGCACCAGCGCTTGGTGATGAAGAAGACCACCACCGGGACGATGAACGAACCCGCCCGGACGAAGTAGGTGATGTCGTTCAGCGACAGGTGGAAGTGGGTGGCGATCAGGTCGTTGCCACCGCCGGAGAGCAGCACCAGGTAGAGGCTGATCCAGGCGGCGCCGAGCCCGGTGCGCACCGGGGCGTTGCGCGGACGGTCCAGGATGTGGTGCTCGCGCTTGTCGCCGGTGATCCAGTTCTCGATGAACGGGTAGGCCGCGATCGCGACGAGCACCAGCGGGAAGAGCACCAGCGGGATGAAGACACCCAGGTTCAGGGTGTGGCCCCAGGCCCGGATCTCCCAACCCGGCATGACGCGGATCAGACCCTCGGCGAAGCCCATGTACCAGTCGGGCTGGGCGTCGGTGGAGACCTGGTCGGGCCGGTACGGGCCGTACGCCCAGACCGGGTTGACCGAGGCGATCGCGGACATCGCCGCGATGATGCCGAAGACCAGGAAGAAGAAGCCGCCGGCCTTGGCCATGTAGACCGGCATGAGCGGCATGCCGACCACGTTCTTCTCGGTCTTGCCCGGGCCCGCCCACTGGGTGTGCTTGTGGTAGAAGACCAGGATCAGGTGCGCGACCAGCAGGCCGAGCATGATCCCGGGGATCAGCAGCACGTGGATCGTGAAGAACCGCGGCACGATGTCGGTACCCGGGAACTGCCCGCCGAACAGGAAGAACGACAGGTAGGTACCGACCAGCGGGACGGCCAGGATGGCACCCTCCATGAACCGGATACCGGTACCGGAGAGCAGGTCGTCGGGGAGCGAGTACCCGAGGAAGCCGTCGAAGAAGCCCAGGAAGAGCAGCAGGAAGCCGAAGACCCAGTTGATCTCACGGGGCTTGCGGAACGCGCCGGTGAAGAAGACGCGCATCATGTGCACGAACATCGCGGCGACGAAGACGATGGCCGCCCAGTGGTGGATCTGACGGATCAGCAGACCACCGCGGACCTCGAAGCTGATGTTCAGCGTCGAGGCGTAGGCCTCCGAGACCCGGACGCCGTTCAGCGGCGCGTACGAGCCGTTGTAGATGACCTCGCCCATGCTCGGCTTGAAGAACAGGGTGAGGTAGACACCGGTCAGGATGATGATGATGAAGGTGTAGAGGCAGATCTCGCCGAGCATGAAGGACCAGTGGTCCGGGAAGATCTTGCGCAGGTTGGACTTGGCCAGGGAGTAGATCCCCAGCCGGCCGTCCAGGTAGTCCGCGGCGGCTTCCGCCTTGTTCGCGGGCTTGGCGCGGGTGCTGGCCGGAGCGGCCTGCTTCCCGCCGGTGGACGCGGAACTCATTGGCTGCGCTCCCAGAAGCTCGGGCCGACGGGGTGACTGAAGTCCCCGGTGGCGACCAGGTAGCCCAGGGAGTCAGTGGAGATCTTCAGCTGGGGCAGCGGGTGCCCGGCCGGGCCGAAGATGACGCGAGCGCCGTCCGCCAGGTCGAAGGTCGACTGGTGGCAGGGGCAGAGCGCGTGGTGGGTCTGCTGCTCGTACAGCGAGATCGGGCAACCGACGTGGGTGCAGATCTTCGAGTAGACGAGCACGCCCTGGAAGCCCAGCGCGGCCGAGTTGGGGTCCTTGATGTCCTCCGGCTGGATCCGGACGATCATCAGGGCGTCCTTGGCGATCTGCTGCTGGAAGTCCTCGTCCGACTCCTGCAGCCCGTTGGGGCGCAGGGCCGAGGGACCCGGCCTGGCGAACGTCAGCGAGCCGACCTGGATGTCCTCGGGCTTCATCGCCTCGTTGGTGTTCATGTTGATCAGCTGGATCGGCATGCTCGGCGTGGCCTCGGACCACGCGGTGCTGTCCAGCGACTTCTCGGGCAGCGGGCCGAGGTCGCGCAGCAGCATCACGCCGGAGAGCGGGACCAGGGCCATCGAGCCGATCAGGGTGTTGCGGATCATCTTGCGGCGGCCGAAAGCGGACTCGGCGGCACCGGTCTTGAACTGCTCGATGACGTCCGCGCGGACCTCGTCGTCAGCCTCGATGGGGTGACGCTCGGCCGGGTGCTCGACGTCCGACATCAGCGTGCGCGCCCAGTGCACGGCGCCGGCGCCGATGCAGAAGAGCGCCACGGCCAGGGTCATACCGAGCGCGAAGTTCATCGCGCTGATGTGGCCCAGCGGGAAGATGTAGACGATCCTCGTCGGGTCGATGGCCACGTAGCTGGCGATGAAGCCGACCGTGGCCAGCATCGACACGATGAAGAGCAGCGACACCTGGCGCTCGGCCCGCTTGGCGGCCCGCTCGTCGATATCGGTCCGGCGCACCTCGTGGGCCGGCAGGCCCGGGTCCGCGAACGGGTTGTCGGCAGCGGCTACATCGCCGTGCCCTTCGGCGTGGTTCGCCGGCAGCTTGTCGTCTGACATGTCGTGGCTCATGACTTCTTGGCCTTGGTGGTGTGAGCGGCGACCCAGATCGCGATGGCGATCAGGACACCGAGACCGAAGATCCAGCCGAACAGGCCCTCGGTCACCGGACCGAGGCTGCCGAGCGAGAGACCACCGGGGTTGGGCGCCTCGTTCGCCTGGTAGCGGACGAAGGCCACGATCTCCTGCTTCTGCTTCTCCGGCATGGTGCTGTCAGGGAAGGAGGGCATGTTCTGCGGGCCGGTCTGCATGGCCTCGTAGATGTGCTTCGGGTCCACGTTCTCCAGCGACGGCGCGAACTTACCCTGCGTCAGGGCACCGCCGGCGCCGGCGAAGTTGTGGCACTGCGAGCAGTTGGTACGGAACAGCTCGCCGCCCTTGGAGATGGCGTCGGTCTCGGTCGACGTGTACTGGTCCTTGGTCGGCGTCACCGGGCCGGGGCCCAACGAGGCGACGAACGCGGCCATCGCGTCGATGTCGTCCTGGCTGTAGATGTTCGGCTTCTTCAGGACCTGCGCACCCGGCTGCTGGGCGGGCATCCGGCCGGTGCCGACCTGGAAGTCGACCGCGGCGGAGCCCACGCCCACCAGGCTCGGGCCGGTGGAGCTGCCCTGACCGTTCAGGCCGTGGCACGAGGAGCAGCCCACGGCGAAGAGCCGCTTGCCCTCATCGATCTGGAGCGACTGCGCGGAGCTGTCGGCCTTGGCCGCCTCGGCGGGCGCGAACATGCCATACAGCCCCCCGGTGGCCGCGAGGGCGAAGAGTAGGACGACCAGCGCCGCCAGCGGGTGGCGCCGTCGTGCGGAGAGCTTTTTCACGGAATAACCCCGGTGTCAGGATCAGGATCTGGTCGGCTGGTGGAGGCCCGGTGCCGTGGGGGCATCGGCCTGGCGTGGGCACGGGCAATGGACCCGGCGCCGGTGAGGGCATACGGGTCCCGGCCGGCGGCCAGCGACCTGATCGGTTACTTGATCAGGTAGATGGTCGCGAAGAGGCCGATCCAGACCACGTCGACGAAGTGCCAGTAGTACGACACGACGATCGCCGCGGTGGCCTGCTCATGCGTGAACCGCTTGGCTGCGTACGTCCGCCCCAGCACCAGCAGGAAGGCGATCAGACCGCCCGTCACGTGGAGCCCGTGGAAGCCGGTGGTCAGGTAGAACACCGAACCGTACGGGTCGGAGGAGAGCGAGATGCCGTCCTTCTTCACCAGGTTGGTGTACTCGTAGATCTGACCGCCGATGAAGATCGCGCCCATCACGAAGGTGAGCGAGAACCACGAGCGGAGCTTCTTGACGTCACCACGCTCGGCGGCGAAGACGCCGAGCTGGCAGGTGAGCGAGGAGAGCACCAGGATCGTGGTGTTCACGGAGGAGAAAGGGACGTTGAGGGCATGTGCCTTCTCGGCCCAGAAGCCTGGCCCCTTCACGGAACGTGCCGTGAAGTACATCGCGAAGAGGGCCGCGAAGAACATCAGCTCGGAACTCAGCCAGACGATGGTTCCGACGCTGGTCATGTTCGGTCGGTTGACCGATCCATGTGCGTGCCCGGTTTCTACTGCTGTTGCTGTCGCCACGACCGACATTATGTCGGTCCCTTATTCCGTCTTCACGCCGGGGGGTCTCCCTCGGAGTGTCCGGTGCGTGCGGTATGCCCGGATGGCTGCGCCACGGGCCGTGCGTACCCGGCGGGCGCTCGTTGACGAGGGCTTTCGTCGCACTGATGGGACTTTTCTGACGGCGCGTCCGGCCTGACCACTCCTTCGCGCGGCGCGTCCTGACGGTGGGCGGAGCGCGGGTGCGGTACCGCTCTGGGCCGTCCGGGTGGACTGTACCGCCGAGGGTGACGGGTCCTCGCCCGCTCGGGTGATGGCCCGGCAGTCGCCGGGGTGATCTTCGGACCGGAGCCGATCCGGAAGAGATCCCGCCAGTCGCCCTCCACGGCCGGTGATCGGGAGTAGCATCCACCGTGCTGGACGTGGTCTGGATCACATGGGAGCAGGTCGATGGCGACGCACACGAGTGACGAGACGCTCACCGTTCTCGTTTACAGCGATGACCGCAACACCCGGGCGCAGGTCACCTCGGCGCTCGGCAGCCGGCCGGCCGCCGACCTGCCGGAGGTCGACTACCTGGAGTGCGCCACCGTGCCGGCGGTGCTCAAGGCGTTGGAGAAGGGCGGGGTGGACCTCTGCGTCCTGGACGGCGAGGCGGTGCCGGCCGGCGGCCTGGGGCTGGCCCGCCAGGTGAAGGACGAGATCTACGGCTGCCCGCCGGTGCTGGTGCTGATCGGCCGGCCGCAGGACAGCTGGCTGGCCGCCTGGAGCCGGGCGGACGCCGCGATCTCCCAGCCGGTGGACCCGGTCGCGCTCGCCGAGGCGGTGGCCAAGCTGCTGCGGGCCCGGCTCGGTGCGCGCAGCCTGACGCGCTGAGCCTGGACGCCGGGCCGCCCTCGGGCGGCGCGGCCGTCTCAGCAGGAGAGAAGGGTCGCCGTGGATGGCCTGGCGGCCCTTCGCCGGTCGCTAGGCTGGCCGCATCCTCTGTAACGAGCACCGGATGCGAGCTGGAGTAGGCCATGGTGGATGTGAACCCTGCGAACGGCGGTCAGGACCCCGCGCAGGTGGTCCGCACCTGGCCCGACCTGCTGAGCACGCTGCTGGACGGCGGTGACCTGTCCCGGGCGGACGCCGCCTGGGCGATGGACCGGATCATGAGCGGCGAGGCCAGCCCGGTGCAGGTGGCCGGCTTCATGGTGGCGCTGCGGGCCAAGGGCGAGACGGTGGCCGAGGTCGCCGGGCTGGTCGAGGCGATGTACGCGCACGCCGAGCCGCTGCACATCCCGGGGCCCGCGGTGGACATCGTCGGCACCGGCGGCGACCGGGCCAAGACCGTCAACATCTCCACCATGTCGGCCATCGTCGCGGCGGCGGCCGGCGCCAAGGTGGTCAAGCACGGCAACCGGGCCGCCTCCTCGGCCAGCGGCTCCTCCGACGTCCTGGAGCGGCTGGGGATCCGGCTGGACCTGAGCGCCCGGCGGGTGGCCGAGGTGGCCGAGGAGGTCGGCCTGACCTTCTGTTTCGCGGCCAAGTTCCACCCCGCGATGCGGCACGCCGCCCCGGCCCGCCGCGACCTCGGAGTGGCCACCGCCTTCAACATCCTCGGGCCGCTGACCAACCCCGCCCACGTCACCGCGCATGCGGTCGGCTGCTTCGACACCCGGCTGGCCGCCCTGATCGCCGGGGTGCTGGCCGAGCGCGGCTCCACCGCGCTGGTCTTCCGCGGTGACGACGGGCTGGACGAGCTGACCGTCTGCACCACCTCGCGGGTCTGGGTGGTGCGCCAGGGCACGGTCGCCGAGACCGTGCTCGACCCGCGCGAACTCGGGATCGAGCTGGTCGGCATCGAGGCGCTGCGCGGTGCCGACGCCGAGTACAACGCCGAGGTGGCGCGGCGGGTGCTGGCCGGGGAGCGCGGGGCGGTGCGCGACGCGGTGGTGTTGAACTCGGCGGCGGCACTGGTCGCGCTGGAGTTGACCGAGGCGCCGCTGGTCGAGCAGCTGGCCGCCGCGATGGTGCGCACCGCCGCCGCGATCGACTCCGGCGAGGCGCAGCACACCCTGAAGCGCTGGGCCGAGGCCACCGGGCGCTGACGGCACGTCACCAACCGAAGGACCCGCGCGCCGTTGAGGTGCGCGGGTCCTTCGGTTCGCCGCACGGTCAAGGGTGCCCCTGGCCACGCTGTCCGCATGGCGGAACGGTGTTTGACCACGCTTCGGGCGCTGATCTACAGTCTTCGCCAGGTCATGAGTGACAGCGCGACAAGCCCCAGCTTGCTGTCCGGCAACCCTCCGTCCGTGGCGGGGTGCCCTGGGTGAAGACCAGGCCAGGCGGCGACAGGTCCGCACGGCAAGCGCGGACCACCGGCATCTTTCGCACTCCCGGGGTCCTGACCCTCGAAGGAGTGCATCCGTATGTCCACTTCCGTTGACCTCTGCGCCCCCCTCGCCGTGCTCGGTGCCGATGTGCAGGTCCCGCTGGTCTCCGGTGCGAGGGTCGGTTACGCCGCGCTCGACTACGCGGCCAGCGCTCCGGCCCTGCAGCGGGTCTGGGACGAGGTGGCCGCGTACGCCCCGTACTACGGCAGCGTGCACCGCGGCGCCGGCTACCTCTCGCAGCTCTCCACCGACCTGTTCGAGCAGAGCCGGCGCACCGTCGCCGACTTCCTCGACCTGCGGGAGGACGACCAGGTGGTCTTCACCCGGGCCACCACCGACTCGCTCAACCTGCTGGCGGGCGCACTGCCGGCGGGCACCCGGGTGTTCGCCTTCGAGACCGAGCACCACGCCTCGCTGCTGCCCTGGGCCCAGGCCGGATTCCCGGTCGGCTACCTGCGGGCGCCGAGCTCGCCCGAGGAGGCGGTGGCCGCACTGGACGAGGCGCTCGCGGTCTGCGTCGCGCGGCACGGGGCCGGGCCGCGGCTGCTCTGCGTCACCGGCGCCTCCAACGTCACCGGCGAGCTGTGGCCGGTGGCCGAACTGACCCGGGTCGCCCACCGGTACGGTGCCCGAGTGGTGCTGGACGCCGCGCAGTTGGCCCCGCACCACCGGGTCTCGGTGCGCGAGCTGGCGGTGGACTGGGTCGCGTTCTCCGGCCACAAGCTCTACGCCCCGTTCGGCGCGGGCGTGCTGGCCGGGCGCGCCGACTGGCTGGACGCGGCCGAGCCCTACCTGGCCGGCGGCGGCGCCTCGCGCACGGTGGCGCGGGAGGCGGACGGCTCGGTGGCGGTCGAGTGGCACCAGGGTCCGGCCCGGCACGAGGCCGGTTCGCCGAACGTGATCGGCGCCTACGCCATCGCCGCGGCCTGCCGGGCGCTGACCGAGGCCGGCTTCGAAGCCCTGGAGGCCCGCGAGCAGTACCTGATCGACCGGCTGACGGCGGGTCTGGCCGAGATCCCCGAGGTCAGGGTGCTCAGCCTGTTCGGTGCCCGGGCGGCCCGGGTCGGGGTGCTCTCGTTCGTGGTCCGGGGCTGGAACAGCTCGCACTTCTCGGCGGCGCTCTCGGCCGAGTACGGCATCGGGGTGCGCGACGGGCTGTTCTGCGCGCACCCGCTGGTGCGCACGCTGCTGGGGTCGGACGCGCCCGCCCCCTCCTCGGCGTGCGGCGCGCCCGACGCCTCGCTGCCGGGGGAGCGCAGCCTGAACGCGATCCGGGTCAGCTTCGGGGCGGGGACACCCGAGGAGCACCTCGACCGCTTCCTGGCGGCGGTGCGCGAGCTGGTCAGCGACGGCGCGCGGTGGAACTACCGCAACGAAGGCGGCCGTTGCGTGGCCGACACTCGACGTTAGAGCTGTCAGCCGTCCAGGCCGAGCGCGAAGGCGGCCTCCAGGTCGTGCTGCGAGTACGTCCGGAAGGCGATCTGGGTCTCGGTGTGGGCGACCCCCGGCACCTTGTTGAGCCGGCCGGGGATCACCTCGGCCAGGTCGTCGTGGCGGCGCACCCGCACCATGGCGACCAGGTCGTACCCGCCGGTCACCGAGTAGACCTCGCTCACCCCGTCGATCGCGGCGATGGCCTCGGCGATCTCCGGGATCTGGTCGACGCTGGTCTTGACGAGCACGATGGCGGTGATCACGGCTGGACTCCTGGGTCGAGGGTGGGGCCAGCGTATCCGGCGCGTCGGGCCGCCACCCACAAGGCCAGGAAGCCGGCACTGAAGCCGATCACATGGGCCAGGTAGGCGACCCCGCTGCCGGCCTGGCGCAGCGACCACCACTGCACGCCGAACCAGAGGCCGAGCACCAGCCAGGCCGGCAGCCGCAGCGGCAGGAAGAGCAGCGCCGGGACCAGCGTGGTCACCCGGGCCCGTGGATAGAGCCGCAGATAGCCGCCGAGCACCCCGGCGATCGCCCCCGAGGCGCCGACCAGCGGGCGCAGCGACTCGGGGCCGTGCCCGCCGACGGCCGCGTAGCCGTACCCGGCCAGCACGCCGACGGCCAGATAGAAGAGGAGGAAGCGCAGCCGGCCCAGCCGCTCCTCGACGCCCGCGCCGAAGACATAGAGGAAGAGCATGTTGCCCAGCAGGTGCAGCCAGCCGCCGTGCACGAAGAGCGAGCTGAGCGCGGAGAGGGCCGGCACCTTGTGCGGGGTGGCGAGCAGCGGGCAGCCGGGCAGCGGTGCGGGGAGGCCGGCCAGCTGAGCGGAGGTCAGCGGACGGTTGCTCAGCAGCTCGGCGGGGATCGCGCCCCACCGCTGCTGGTAGTGCTGGGCGGCGCAGGCGCGCGCCGGCGCGGTCGAGCCGTAGCCGGGGTTGATCCCGCTCGGGCCGGCCAGGAACACCAGGCAGTTGAGCGCGATCAGGAGATAGCTGACGAGCGGGGTCGGCCCGTCGTGGCGCTGGTCTGCCATGGCCGGATCCATTCCGCGCCGGCGCGCTCGTGACACCGCGGTGTACGGCGAGCGGGTGAGCGGGCGAGCAGGCGTTCGAGCGGGCCGCGGTGCTGGTGGGAACCGGTATCCGGTGCCCGCCGTCTCAGCAGGAGGCCCTAGGCTTGAGACCTGGCCGGCACGTCGGCCCGGACCAGGTACCAGCCGAGAGGACCTCGCTCATGCCCGTCCCCGTGCCCACCGCCGAGACCCGTTGGCGCTGCACGCTCTGCGGCAACCTGACCCGGTTCGATGTGACCCGGTCCTCCCGCGTGGTCGAGTACCTGCACCTGGACCTGGCCGGTGAGCCCAAGGTGGAGGAGACCGAGGTGCTCAGCGAGACGCTGGAGTCGATCCGCTGCCGCTGGTGCAACGCGGTCGACCAGGTCGAGCTGGTGGCTCGCCCGGACGCCGAGGAGCCCGACGCGGCGCCCGCCGGGGACGGGGCCGGGCAGGCCGGCTGAGCGGGCGCTGCTGAAAAACAGTCGCCGCGCACGCGACAATTGCATCGAGCGGTGAGAGTCACCGGGTGGTGAGTCGAGGCGCCACGGCCCTGGGCCGGGCGACCGCGCAGATCATGATCGGAGCCGAGGACGCGATGGACGCAGCCAGCCAGGCCGCCGAGCCGCAGGGGCCGCTGCCCGCTGCCGGCGAGCCGGTCGCGTCCGCGACGTCCGCCGACGGCGCTGTGGACCCGGCCGCAGCCGTCGGCCCGGCCGGCGAGCAGGTGGTCGAGCCGTCGGCCGAGGCGTCGGTCCAGTCGTCGGTCCAGGCGTCGGTCGAGGACGAGCAGCCCGCCGAGCAGCTGGACCGCCCGCTGCCCGAGGGTGTGCGCCGGCGCGTGGTGGGCCTGGCCGCCGACGCGCTCGGCGGCCTGCCGCCCGCCGACCTGCCGCCCTCGCTGCGCCCGTACGCCAAGTTCACCCCCGCCCGGCGGGCCAAGTACGCCGGCACCGCGCTGGCCGCCGCCCTGGAGGCCGAGCCGGTCTTCCGCCTGCGGATAGCTGACCGGCTGCGGCTGGGCCAGCCCGACCTGGTGAAGGCACTGGAGGCGGGCCAGGTCCCGGGCGCGGCCGAGCCCCTGGATGTGGCCGCCGCCGCCTACCTGTTGCGCAGCCGTGGCTGGACCCGGCTGGTCGCCGAGGCCGGCGAGCAGGTCGAGCGGGCCGGCGCCGAGGACGCAGCCGCCGAGGCGGCCCGACTGGTGGAGAAGCTCCAGGAGGAGCTGACCGCCACCCGCACCGCCGCCCGCGCCGACCTGGACCGCCAGCGCGCGGAGGCCGAGGGCACCCGCAAGGAGCTGGAGACGCTGCGCAAGAAGCTCCGCGGGCTGGAGAGCGACACCCGCCGGGCCCAGGCCGAGACCCGCAAGGTGCAGGCCGAACTGACCTCCGCCGCCGCTGCCGCCGCCGTCGAGCGCGGCGCCGCCGAGAGCGAGAACCGGCGGCTGAAGCACCGGGTGGCCGAGCTGGAGACCGCCCTGGAGGCCGGGCGCCGCTCGGCCCGCGAGGGACGCAGCGTGGAGGACATGCGGTTGCGGCTGCTGCTCGACACCGTGCTGCAGTCCGCCCAGGGCCTGCAGCGCGAGCTGGCGCTGCCGGTCACCCAGCTGCACCCGGCCGACCTGGTGGACGCGGTCGTCCCGGGCTCCGCCTCGCCGCACGACGTGGCCCGGCGCGGGCTGGCCGAGGACGACCCGGCGCTGCTCGACCAGCTGCTGGCGATCCCGCAGGTCCACCTGGTGGTGGACGGCTACAACGTGACCAAGACCGGTTACCCGACGCTGCCGTTGGAGCAGCAGCGGCTGCGGCTGCTGGGCGGGCTGGCGATGCTCGCGCAGCGCACCCAGGCCGAGGTGACCTGTGTCTTCGACGGGCAGGACCTGGACGTGCCGGTGATCATGGCGCCACCGCGCGGGGTGCGGGTGCGGTTCAGCAGGACCGGGCAGACCGCGGACGAGCTGATCCGCCAGCTGGTGCGGGCCGAGCCGCAGGGCCGGCCGGTGGTGGTGGTCTCGGCCGACCGGGAGGTGGCCGACGGCGTGCGCAAGGCGGGCGCGCGCCCGGTCGCCTCGGTGTTGCTGCTGAACCGGCTGGCCCGCAGCTGACCAGCGCTCAGCTGGTGAAGACCCGGTGAACACCTGGCCTGGACCGTGAGTTCGTGGGGGTGGGGGAGTGGCGCAGGGATCTGATGTTCACTAGGGTCTGGCGTCAAACCTATTTTTCCGGTCACTCACCCGATCGGGTGACCCGGTAGAAGAAGGAGCAGTCCCTTGGCGTCCCACCGCCGTCCCAAGCAGTCGAGCCGCGCGCGGATCACCGTGCTCACCGCCGCTGCGGCGACCGCGGTCGCGATCTCCTCGCAGAGCGGGGCCTGGGCCGACCCGGCGCCCACGGTCGACCAGGTCAAGGCGCAGATCGATGCGCTGAACAACCAGCAGGAGGCCGCGGCCGAGCAGTACGACGGCGCGAAGGAGCGCGGTGACCAGCTGCGCCAGCAGGCTTCCCAGCTGCAGGACGAGGTGGCCCGCACCCAGGACCAGGTGACCCAGCTGCAGGGCGGCCTCGCCGCCGTGGCCGGGCAGCAGTACCGCGACGGCGGGATCGACCCGTCGGTCCAACTGATGCTGAACTCCCACCCGGGCACCTATCTTGACCAGGCCTCCAGCATGCAGGTGGCGACCAGCACCGAGGCGGACGCGCTGAAGTCGCTGCAGGGCGAGGAGCGCAACCTCGACCAGATCAAGAAGGAAGCCGCCGACACGCTGGCCCAGTTGGATTCGGCCACCGCGCAGCTGAACCAGGCCAAGTCGGACGTGCAGGCCAAGCTGGCCGCCGCGCAGAAGCTGCTCAACTCGCTGAGCGCCTCGCAGCGCGCCCAGCTGGCCGCCCAGCAGGCGGCCGCCTCGCGCGGCAGCGCCCGGGCCCAGCTCAGCACGCTCAACCTGCCGCCGGCCTCCGGCTACGCGGGCCAGGCCGTGCAGGCGGCGCTCACCCGCCTGGGCGACTCCTACGTCTGGGGTGCCACCGGCCAGACCACCTTCGACTGCTCGGGTCTGATGCAGTGGGCTTACGAGCAGGCCGGCGTCTCGCTGCCGCGCACCTCGCAGGAGCAGGCCACGGTGGGCACCGGGGTGCCCAGCCTGGCCGACGCCCAGCCGGGCGACCTGGTGATCTTCGGCGGCGACCGGCACCACGTGGGCATGTACATCGGCGGCGGCAACATGGTGCACGCGCCGCACACCGGTGACGTGGTGCGGATCGCCAGCGTCAGCACGATGGGCGAGTCCTACATCATTCGCCGGGTCTGACCCGCCGTCGCTCCGCCGCGCACGCCGCGCTCCTGATCCCCCGTCACCCGCCAGGTGTGACGGGGGACACTTGTTCGCACGCTACTTGATCACCTGTTGGTGATCTGCATAGCACCCAGAGTCAAAGTTGCCGAGTTTTTCTGACAAGGATTTGAACGGATCACAGATTTGTTACTAGGGTCGGCAACCAGACCCACGCGATGGTGATCACCCGACCCGGGTGGCGGCGCGGGTTACCGCCGAGTCTGGAAAGCAGCACGGGCAGTTGACTGTCCGACGGGGAACCCCTGCGGGGGAGCTGTGGACCGGAGCCGGGGAACCACGTTCCTCCGGGGTGAATCGGCGCCAGGTCGGCCGTGGGCCGGTGAGGCGTCGTAGGGCAAGTCTTCCAGCCCGAACCCGTCAGCTCACCCGGTAGGCGGTCCGAGGGAAGAAGGATTCGTGGCGTCCCATCGTCGTCCCAAGCCCGTTGGCCGTACCCGCGCGTCGATTCTGACCGCCGCTGCCGCCACCGCCGTGGCGCTCTCCTCGCAGGGCGCGGCGCACGCCGACCCGGCGCCCTCGCTCGACCAGGTCAAGTCCCAGGTCGACGACCTGAACAACCAGGCGGAGCAGGCCACCCAGCAGTACGACGGCGCCCAGGCCCAGCAGCAGACGCTGCAGAAGCAGGTCGGCGACCTGCAGGACCAGGTGGCGCGGCAGCAGGACCAGGTGACCAACCTGCAGGCGGGGCTGGCCTCGGTGGCCGCCGACCAGTACGCCAACAACGGCATATCGCCGACCGTGCAGATGATGCTCTCGTCCCACCCGGACAGCTTCCTCGGCCAGGCCAGCGCGCTCAACCAGCTGAACACCACCCAGGCGGAGACGCTGAAGGAGCTGCGGAGCGAGCAGACGGTGCTCGACCAGAGCAAGGCCGAGACGCAGAGCAAGCTCACCGCGTTGGATGCCACCACCCAGCAGCTGAAGTCCGCCAAGGACACCGTCCAGGCCAAGCTGCAGCAGGCCCAGAACCTGCTCAACACGCTCACCGAGCAGCAGCGCCAGCAGATGGCCGCCCAGCAGGCGCAGGCCGACGCGCAGGCGAAGGCCGCCGCCCAGCAGGCGCAGGCGCAGGCACAGGCCGCCGCTGCGGCGCAGTCGCAGAGCGCCGCCTCGCGCGGCTCGTCCCGCACCGACCTCGGCAGCACCACGACGCCGCCGGCCGCGCCGACCACCGGC
This sequence comes from Kitasatospora sp. GAS1066B, assembly GCF_041262605.1. Taxonomy (NCBI): domain Bacteria; kingdom Bacillati; phylum Actinomycetota; class Actinomycetes; order Kitasatosporales; family Streptomycetaceae; genus Kitasatospora; species Kitasatospora sp. GAS1066B. The sequence goes on along the minus strand of NZ_JBGCCO010000017.1, from coordinate 99,690 downwards.
AACTCGGCCGCCGCCGCCGCGATCGCCGCCGCCGAGAGCAGGCTCGGCGACCCGTACCATTTCGGTTCGACGGGTCCCTCCGAGTTCGACTGCTCGGGTCTGATGCAGTGGGCTTACGCGCAGGCCGGTGTCTCGCTGCCGCGCACCTCCCAGCAGCAGGCCGCGATCGGCACCAACGAGGGCACCAACATCGCCAACGCGCAGCCGGGCGACCTGCTCATCTTCAACAACTATGACCACGTCGGCATGTACGTCGGTGGTGGCACGATGATCCACGCGCCGCGCACCGGTGAGAACGTCAAGTACGAGTCGGTCGCCAACATGGGTGGGGTCGAGGCGATCATCCGCCCCTGACACCCCCCGACGCCCCTGGCGAAGCGTCACCCAGGCCCGGTCTCCCGTGCGGAGACCGGGCCTTCGCCGTTCTGCTGTCCGATTGTGGATCAAATATTCGTATTGGCAGGAGTTTGGACTCATCCGTCCCGACTCGCTAACGTCTGCGCTCGGACCTCAGCTCCTCCGAGGGCTCTCCCCGAGCTCTCACGGCGATTGGAGTCGTCAGACGATGGCGATTACACCCCCGTCGGGTACCGCGCGCCGGTTCGCCCGGGTGCTGGCGGTCACCGCTGCCGCGACCACCGCGCTGGCGATGACGGCCAGCGCCCAGGGCGCACCGGCCGGGCCGGACAAGAACGACGTCAAGGCGCAGGTCGACCAGCTCTACACCGAGGCCGAGCAGGCCTCGGAGAAGTCCAACGCGGCGGAGGAGGACGCCAAGCGCCTGCAGGCCGAGACCAGCGCCCTGCAAGCGCAGGTGGCGCAGGGCCAGGACACGCTCAACCGGATGCGCTCGGTGCTGGCCACCGTCGCGGCCGCCGAGTACCGCTCGGGCGGGATGGACCCGGCCGTTCAACTGATGCTCTCCAGCGACCCCGCGGGCTACCTGATCAAGGCGCGCAGCCTGGCCGAGGCGGGCCGGCAGCAGGCCGCCTCGCTGCACGAGGTGCTGGAGCAGCAGCGCCGGCTCGACCAGCGGCGCAGCGAGGCGAGCGCCAAGCTGGCCGAGCTGGAGACGGTGCGCAGCACGCTGGCGCAGAGCAAGCAGCAGGTCCAGCAGCGGCTGAAGAGCGCCCAGGCGCTGCTCGACAGCCTCTCCGCCGCCGAGCGGACCCAGCTGGCCGCGCAGGACGCCCGGGAGGCGAACGAGCGGGCCGCCCGCGGCGCCGAGCGGGTGGACCTGGGCAACCAGCCGCCCGCCTCGGACCGGGCCGCGCTCGCGGTGGCCGCGGCGCTGAGCAAGCTCGGCTCCCCTTACGTGTACGGATCCACCGGGCCCGGCAGTTTCGACTGTTCGGGTCTGATGTACTGGAGCTGGCAGCAGGCGGGAGTGAGCCTGCCTCGCACCTCGCAGGCACAGGCGTTCGGGGGGCAGCGGATCAGCCTGGCCGAGGCGCGACCGGGAGACCTGGTGATCTTCTTTCACGACATGCACCACGTCGGCATGTACGTCGGCGGTGGCACGGTGATCCACGCCCCCTACCCCGGAGCCCGGGTGCGCTACGAGAACGTCGCGGCGATGCCGGTGGCGACGGTGGTGCGGGTCTGAGTACCGACGACGGGACGAGCGTGCCCCGGCGTACCGCGTTGCTGCTGGCGGCCGGCGGGCTCGTCCAGCTCTCGTTGCCCCGGGCGCTGCCGGGGCGGGCGGTCGCGGCGCCGTCCGGCCCGCCGACGGCGCTGCTGGCCGCGCACGCCCAGGCGCTGCGCACCGGTGAGCTGGCCGCGCTGCGGCCGGCCCAGCTGGACTACCGCCCGACCTCCTGGGACGCGCGGACGGTGACCGCCGAACTCTCCTACCGGCTGGCCGGCTTCGACGACTACCCGGCGGTGCTGAACCGGCGGCTCACCCTGGCCGGCGGAGCGGTGAGCGGCGAGGGCGCCGCCCCGGGCAGCCCGGCGGCGCCGTGGGACCTGGGCGACCCGACGCCGGTGCGCGGGACGCACTGCCTGGTGCTCGGGCCGGCCGCGGCCGCTCAATTGACCGAGCTGGCCGCCATCGCGGACCAGGCGGTGCCCGCCGTCAGCGCGGTCTGGGGCAGCGGGTGGGCCGGCCGGCTGGTGCTCCAGTTGCCGACCACCGAGGCCCAGTTCACCCAGCTGCTCGGGGTCGACCCGAGCAGCTACTCGGACATAGCCGCGGTCACCGTCGCCGCCGCGGGCGCGCCGGTGCACACGCCCGCCGACCGGGTGCTGGTCAACCCCGACGCGTACCACCGGCTCAGCGAGTTCGGCAAGCACGTGGTGATCACCCACGAGTCCACCCACGTCGCCACCCGGGCCGACACCCATCCGTGGACCCCGCTCTGGCTCTCCGAGGGCGTGGCCGACTACACCGGGTACCTGAACACCGGCCGCAGCGCCCGGCAGATCGCCCCCGAGCTGACCTCGGACGTGGCGGCCGGCAGGCTGCCGACCGCGCTGCCCGCCGACGCCGACTTCCAGGCCGGCTCCGGCGGGATCGCCCAGGCCTACGAACTCTCCTGGCTGGCCTGCTCGCTGATCGCGGCCGAGCACGGGCAGCGGGCCCTGGTCGACGTCTACCGGTCGCTCGGCGCGGCCGGCCCCGGCGCGGGCCGGGAGCGGCAGCTGGACCGGATCCTCGGCGAGCGGCTCGGCTACGGGCTGGCGGAGTTCACCAGGCGGTGGATCGCCGAGGTGGTCCGCCGGCTCGGGCCCGGGACTTGAGGGCTCGCAGCTACCTGACGGTCCATCAGCCGTGCTGGATGTCGTCCAACAGGCTCTGCTCGTAGGCGATCCCCGGGCGCACCGGGTAGGTGGGCTCCGGCTCGGCCGGCTCCTCGGTCTGCTCGACGGCGACCGGTGCCGGGCCCTGGGTGGAACGCCACAGCCGGCGGCAGGAGAGGATGGTGGCGGCCAGCAGGGTCAGGTTGCGGGAGGCCAGGATGGTGACGCCCCAGGGCATGCTGTTGACCACCTGGCCGAAGTTCATCGGGAACTCCAGTGTGGTCAGCACCGTCGCCACCAGGATCATCACGGCCACCGGGCGCTGGCTGGTGCCGCGCACGGTCAGGCAGACGGCCGCCAGGCCGACCAGCCACACCATGTACTGCGGGCTGATCACGCGGCTGGTCACGGTGAAGATCAGCAGTGTCGCCAGGGCCGCGTCATACGTGGTGGAGGGCTGCCAGCGGCGGGCCCGCAGCCGCCAGTAGAGCAGCCAGGCGAAGCCGGCCACGGTGGCGCCCATCGCGAGCTTGGAGATCACCGGCACCCAGGGGCCGAGGAACTCCACCGAGCCGTAGTTCATCGTCACCGAGCCGTGCCAGGCGCCGAACAGCTTGGCGAAGTGCATCGGCAGCGCGCCCAGTGACTCCACCTCGATGCCGCGGTCGGCCTGGAAGGTGAGGAACTGGAAGGCCCCGTTCATCCCCGCGGCCAGCAGGAACGAGAGGGTGGCCACCGCGCCCACCGCCGCCGTCCAGGACCGCCGGGTCCGCCGGCCGCGCGGGGTGCCGGCCAGGCCGAGCAGCGGCCAGAGCTTCATCAGGCCGCCGACGCCCAGCAGGATGCCGCCCAGCACCGGCCGGCGCAGCACCACCAGCAGGCCGGTCACGGCCATCGCGGTGACCAGGATGTCGTAGCGGCAGTAGACGGTCGGACCGAGCAGCGGGACCCCGATCACCCAGATCCAGGCCCCCGCGAGGCTGCGCCCCCGGCGCAGCCCGGAGCGCAGCAGCATGCCGATCGCCAGGGTGTCGAAGACCCCGCAGAGCACGAAGAAGGAGGTCAGGTAGGACCAGGGCAGCAGGCCGGGGGCCAGGATCACCAGCGCGGCGCCCGGCGGGTACTGCCAGGTGACGTCGTCCATCGGGAAGGTGCCGGTCTGCAGCACCCTGAACCAGCTGTGGTAGATCACCGAGACGTCGGTGGTCACGTCCAGCGGCGCTATCTTGAGGACACCGGTGACCATCAGGACCAGCAGGATCCGGGTCAGCAGCCAGGTGCCGCCGACCCGCCAGCCCGCGCCGCGCGAGGGCGCAGCGGGCGTCACCGCGGTCGCACCCGGATTCGGGGGCGTCGCCAGGGCGAGCCCCCCGCCGCTGCTGCCGTTCTGGTCGGCCGGGCCGTCGTTGGCCAACACCACTGTGCTCCCTCGTTAGCTGCGCGCACCCGCCTGAACCCGTGTCGACTAGGACAGAGCCACGGGGGAAACGGTTCCGGACCCTTCATCCGTTCCCGCCGAATCGGCATGGTGACCTATGGTACGGATCAGCGAGCGGTGAACCGAGCACCCCCCGACCGAGCGAGCCGTGGACAGTATGCCGAAGACCCTTGTGGTGACCAATGACTTTCCCCCGCGCCCAGGCGGAATCCAGGCCTTCGTCCACAACATGGCGATCCGCCAGCCGGCCGGTGACATTGTGGTGTATGCCTCATCCTGGCGGGACGGCCGGGAGGTCGCCCGGTTCGACGCCGAGCAGCCGTTCCCGGTGATCCGGGATCGGAGCACGATGCTGCTGCCCACGCCCCGGGTCACCAGGCGCGCCGCCGAACTGCTCCGGGCCGAGGGGTGCGACACCGTCTGGTTCGGCGCGGCCGCGCCGCTGGGCCTGATGGCACCCGCGCTGCGCCGCGCCGGCGCGCGCCGGCTGCTCGGCATGACGCACGGCCACGAGGCCGCCTGGGCCCAGCTGCCGGCCGCCCGCCAGTTGCTGCGGCGGATCGGCGAGGGCACCGACACGCTCACCTACCTCGGCGAGTACACCCGCTCGCGGATCGCCGGGGCCGTGGGCCCGGGCCCGGCCGCGCGGATGGTCCAACTGCCGCCGGGGGTGGACGAGAAGACCTTCCATCCGGAGTCGGGCGGCGCCGAGGTGCGGGCCAGGCTCGGGCTGACGGACCGTCCGGTGGTGGTCTGCGTCTCCCGGCTGGTGCCGCGCAAGGGGCAGGACACCCTGATCGCCGCGCTGCCGCGGATCCTGGCCGCCCAGCCGGACACGGTGCTGCTGATCGTCGGTGGTGGGCCCTACCTGGCGGACCTGCGCCGGCTCGCCGACGCCAAGGGCGTGGCCGCCTCGGTGCGGTTCACCGGCGAGGTGCCGTGGGCCGAGCTGCCGGCCCACTACGGGGCCGGGGACGTCTTCGCGATGCCCTGCCGGACCAGGCGCGGCGGGCTGGACGTGGAGGGGCTCGGCATCGTCTACCTGGAGGCCTCGGCCACCGGGCTGCCGGTGGTGGCGGGCGACTCCGGGGGCGCGCCGGACGCGGTGCTGGAGGGCGAGACCGGCTACGTGGTGCCCGGCGGCTCGCCCGGCGCGGTCGCCGAGCGGATCACCCGGCTGCTCGGCGACGAGGCGCTGCGCCGCGAGCTCGGCGCGGCCGGGCGGCGCTGGGTGGAGGACGCCTGGCGCTGGGACCTGCTGGCCCAGCGCCTGACCGGCCTGCTGAGCTGAGCAGCGCCGGCACTGTGTCGACCGGCGTTGTGCCGACCGGAGTTGGGCCGACCGGCGTTGGGCCGATCAGCGCTGACCAGCTCAGCGCTGGTAGAGGGCTTCGATCTCGCCGGCGAAGTCCTTCAGCACCACGTTCCGCTTGAGCTTGAGCGAGGGCGTCAGGTAGCCGTTGGCCTCGGAGAAGTCGGTCTGCAGGATCCGGAACTTCTTCACCGCCTCGGCGTGCGAGACCGCCTTGTTGCCCTCGTCCACCGCCTCCTGGACGGCGGCCAGCAGCTGCGGGTCGTCCACCAGCTCGGCCAGGGTGGCGGGTTGGCGGTTGTTCAGCTCCAGCCACCTGGGCAGGAACTCCTCGTCGATGGTGACCAGGCAGGCGATGAACGGCCTGCGGTCGCCGACCACCATCACCTCGCCGATCAGCGGGTGCGCGCGGATCCGGTCCTCGATCACCGCGGGGGCGACGTTCTTGCCGCCGGCGGTGACGATGAGCTCCTTCTTGCGGCCCGTGATGGTCAGGTAGCCGTCCTCGTCCAGGCTGCCGAGGTCGCCGGTGGCGAACCAGCCGTCCCGCAGCGCCTCGGCGGTCGCGGTCGGGTTGTTCCAGTAGCCGGTGAAGACCTGCGGGCCCTTCAGCAGCACCTCGCCGTCCTCGGCGATCCGCACCGACGAGCCGGGCAGCGGCTGGCCGACCGTGCCGATCTTCGGCCGGTCGTCCGGGTTGAAGGCGGTGGCCGCGCAGGTCTCGGTCAGGCCGTAACCCTCCAGCACGGTGAAGCCGATGCCGCGGTAGAAGTGGCCCAGCCGCTCGCCCAGCGGCGCGCCGCCGGAGATCGCGTGGGTGGCCCGGCCGCCGAGCGCGGCGCGCAGCTTGCTGTAGACCAGCTTGTCGAAGACCGTGTGCTTGAGCTTCAACAGCAGGCCGGGGCCGCCCTGGTCCTGCGCTCTGCTGTAGGCGATCGCGGTCGCGGCGGCCTGGTCGAAGATCTTGCCCTTGCCGTCCGCCTGGGCCTTGGCCCGGGCGGTGTTGTAGACCTTCTCGAAGACCCGCGGCACGCCCAGGATCAGGGTCGGGCGGAACGAGGCCAGTTCGGCGGTGACGTCCTTGATGTCCGAGACGTGGCCCAGCTTGATCGGGGCGATCGCGGCGGCGATCTCGGCGATCCGGCCCAGCACGTGGGCCAGCGGCAGGAAGAGCAGCACCGAGCTCTCGCCGGTGCGGAACAGCTCCGGCAGGCGGGCCGTCACATTGCCCAGCTCGGCCAGGAAGTTGCCGTGGGTCAGCTGGCAGCCCTTCGGACGGCCGGTGGTGCCCGAGGTGTAGACGATGGTGGCGATCGAGTCCTCGGTCGGGATGGACCGGCGCTCGGTCACCGTCGCGTCCGACACGGTGCTGCCCGCGGCGGCCAGCTCGGCGAGCGCGCCGCGCTCGATCTGCCAGGTGTGCTTCAGGTCGGGCAGCTGGTCGCGGACCGAGTCGACCACCGCGGCGTGGCTGTCGGTCTCGGTGACCAGCGCGACGGCGCCCGAGTCGCCGAGGATCCACTGCACCTGCTCGGCGGAGGAGCTCTCGTACACCGGCACGGTGATCGCGCCGGCCGACCAGATCGCGAAGTCCAGCAGCGTCCACTCGTAGCGGGTGCGCGACATCACGGCGACCCGGTCGCCCGGGTTGACCCCGACCGCGATCAGGCCCTTGGCGGCGCGGTGCACCTCGGTGAGGAACGCGGCGGCGGTGACCTCCTGCCAGCGGCCTTCGAGCTTCCGGCTGACCACGGCGACCCGGGGGTGCTCGATGGCGTTCTGGTGGACCAGGTCCGAGAGGTTGCCACCACTCGGGACCTGGTAGCGGGCCGGAAGGCTGAAGTCGAGCACTGCTGCTCCTCGTCTGCGACGCTGCGGGACGGCAGGACGTTACTGCCCGGTAGTCGGATTCGGGTAGGGGGGTCAGCCGCTCTGTTCGAAGTGTCACACCACTCGGGTGAGCCACTGATCGTTTCGAGACGCACCTTACGACAGGCGCCGGGTGACCCGCGGGTAGCCCTCCGGCCCGCGCCCCGTGGGGCCGAGGGCACCGGCGGCCGCGATAGCCTTCGAGGGCACTTGACGACGTCGAGAGCACCAAACGACTTCGAGCGCGGCTGTCGCGCGCACCTGTCGAGCGCACCTGACGAGTGGCACGGGACAACGCGGAGGCCCACCCATGGCGGAACACACCAGGTCGAGCATCGTCATCGAGGCGACGGCGGCCGAGGTGATGGCGGTGATCGCCGACTTCGAGGCGTACCCGCTGTGGACGGGTGAGGTCAAGGAGGTCGAGGTGCTCGGCCGCGCCGAGGACGGCCGTGCCACCCAGGTCCGGCTGCTGCTGGACGCCGGCGCCATCCGCGACGAGCACGTGCTCGCCTACACCTGGGACGCCGACCGCGAGGTCTCCTGGACCCTGGTGAAGAGTCAGATGCTGCGCGCGCTGGACGGCTCCTACGCGCTGGCCCCGGCGGCCGGCGGCACCGAGGTCACCTACCAGCTCGCGGTGGACGTCAAGATCCCGATGCTCGGCATGATCAAGCGCAAGGCCGAGAAGGTGATCATCGACCGGGCGCTGGCCGGTCTGAAGAAGCGGGTGGAGACCAAGCCCGGCAGCGCGGCGAGCTAGGCAGGCCCGGCAGTGATCCGGACGGTGCTGGTCACCGGCGACGCGAACGCGGTGCCCGTGGTGGCGGCCGCGACCGCCGCGCACGCCGCCGGACGCGGTCTGCGCACCCTGCTGCTCGCCGCCGACGACCCGCACCGGCTGGTGGACGAGGCGCTGGCGATGCGGCTGGGCCCCGTCGCGCAGCCCGTGTCGCAACAGCTGGAGGCCGTTCGGATCGACGAGCAGCAGGCGTTCCGCAGCGCGGTGGCCGGGCTGGACGGCAAGCTGCGGGCCGGCTTCGACCTGCTCGGCGTCGAGCCGCTGGAGGACGACGAGCTGACCGCGCTGCCCGGCACCCGGCAGCTCGCCCTGCTGCGCGCGGTGCGGGTCCCGGCCGACCGGTACGACCTGGTGGTGGCCGCCGCCCCGCCGCCCGCCGAGCTGACCGCCGCGCTCGCGCTGCCCGAGCAACTGGACCGCTACCTGTCCCGGTTGCTGCCCGAGCAGCGTCAGGCGGCCCGGGCGCTGCGCCCGCTGCTGGCCGCGTTCGCCGGGGTGCCGATGCCCGCCGACTGGCTCTACTCGGCCCGCGCCTGGGTGGCCGGCGAACTGGCCGCCACCCGCGCGGTGATCGAGTCGGCGCACACCTCGGTGCGCCTCGCCGTGGACGCCGGCTCCTGCTCGGTGCCCGGGCTGCGCCGGGCCGCCGCCGGCCTCGCGCTCTTCGGCCACCGGCTGGACGCCGTGGTGGCGCACCGCGCACTGCCGGCCGCCGCATCGGACTCCGCCGATGCCTGGCTGGCCGGGCAGGCCCTGGCCGAACGCGGGCGGCTGGCCGGGATCGGCCTCGGCGTACCGCTGCTGACGGCGGATCAGAGGGCGACGGACCTGGCGGCGTTGGCCGACCAGCTGTACGGCGACGGCGATGGCCCCGAGTCGCCGGCTCGCTGGCCGTGGACCGCCGAGGACCGGCTGGCCGAGGAGGGCGTGCTGTTCTGGCGGCTGGCCGCGCCCGGTGCCGAGCGGGCGGACCTGGAGCTGATGCGGCGCGGCGACGAGCTGGTGGTGGGCCTGGGCCCGTACCGTCGGATCCTGCCGCTGCCCGGCGCGCTGCGGCGCTGCACGGTGGCCGGGGCGGCGCTGCGCGACGGGGAGTTGACGTTGCGCTTCGCTCCTGACCCGGACCTCTGGCCCAGCGAGCGCTGACCGCTGCCGGTTCGGCGGCGCGACCCGGTAGCGTCTGAGTGATCGGGCGGGTGCGCCGCACAGGCGCCGGCCGCCGCCGTGGCACCGGGAGGCGCGCGTCATGACCAATTCAGATCCTGTCGACAACCCTCTGGTCGACGAGGTGCGCAAACTGGCCTCCGCGGTGGGCGGGCAGGCCGAGCGGATCTTCGGTCGGGTGAAGGCCGAGAACCCCGAGGTCTTCGGACACCTGGCCGCCGCCGGCACCGAGCTGCTGGCCGCCTACCGGGCCGCGGTGGCCGGGCACGAGCGCCGCTGGTCGGCCCCCGAGCCGGCCGACTCCGAGCCCATCGACCTGGACGACTAGGGCCTCTACGGCCCTGTCCCGAGCCCGTCACCCAGCGGTGTGCTGGTACTACCGTCTGCCTCGAATCGTACGACTTTTGAAGCCTTCCGGCGAGGCTTCCGCCGCCTTGTCTTCGGATAATGTATGGCCAGGTGTGTACGGGAGCACGGCCGGGCGGGTACCGTTCCGCCCATCGGGCACGAGCGAATGACTGAGGGACACATGGCTCTGACCATCGGCGTCGACGTCGGCGGGACCAAGATCGCGGCCGGCGTGGTCGACGAGAACGGCGAGATCCTGGCCCGGACCCGGGTTCCCACCCCGGCGGACCCGCAGTGGGCGGTCGATGCCATCGCCCAGGCCGTGCGCGAGCTCAAGGAGCAGTTCGCCGAGGTCACTGCGGTGGGCGTGGGCGCACCCGGCTTCGTGGACCGCGACCGCTCCACGGTGATCTTCGCGCCCAACATCGACTGGGAGAACGAGCCGTTGCGCGGCCGGATCGAGGAACTGACCGGCCTGGACACGGTGGTGGAGAACGACGCCAACTGCGCGGCCTGGGCCGAGTTCCGGTTCGGCGCGGCGGCCGAGCACACCGACATGGTGCTGATCACCGTCGGCACCGGGATCGGCGGCGGCATCGTGCTGGACGGGCGGCTGCACCGCGGCCGGTTCGGCGTGGCCGGCGAGATCGGCCACCTCAACATGGTGCCGGACGGCCTGCTCTGCGGCTGCGGCGGCAAGGGCTGCTGGGAGCAGTACGCCTCCGGGCGGGCGCTGCGCCGCTACGGCCGGGAGAAGACGGCGGCGGACCCGGTGCGCGGCAAGCGGATGCTGGAGCTCAACGAAGGGGTCGCCGAGACCCTGCGGGGCATCCACATCACCCAGGCCGCGGAGGAGGGCGACCCGCTGGCGCTGGAGTGCTACGCCGAGTTGGCCGACTGGCTGGGCCGGGGGATGGCCGACCTGGCCGCGCTCTTCGACCCCGGGGTCTTCGTGCTCGGCGGCGGGGTCTCGGACTCCGGGCGGCTGCTGCTCGACCCGGTGGCCAAGGACTGCGAGAAGTACCTGACCGGCGGGGCGCACCGGCCGCGCGCCGAGGTGGTGCTGGCCTCGATGGGATCCTCGGCGGGGATCGTGGGCGCGGGCGATCTGGCGCGTACTCGCTGAATCCCCGGGTTGAGAACGGTTGCTGACGTTCCGTCGGGTCCCTCGCTGACGTTCCGTCGAGTTCCCAGCTGACGTTCCGTCGGGTTCCCCGCGTTCGCACCGGCTCCGCCCCGGCGGAGCCGGTAGCGTGTCCGGGGTGAGCCTTGACCTGCCGCCCTCCGGTCCGCAGCCCGACGGTGCCGAACTGGTCCGCGTGCTGAGCTACAACATCCGCTCGCAGCGCGATGATCGCCGGGCGCTGGCCCGGGTGATCCGGGCCTGCGAGCCGGACCTGGTCTGCGTGCAGGAGTCGCCGCGCTACTGGCGGCCCGAGGGGCAGGCCGCCTGGCTGGCCCGGCACACCGGCACCGTGGTCGTCTCCGGCGGTGGTCGCACCGCGGCCGGTCCGCTGCTGCTCGGGCGGCCGGAGGTCCAGGTGCTGAGCCGGCACGACCGGCTGCTCCCCAAGCACCGCGGCTGGCACGCGCGTGGCTTCGCCGGCGCCGTGGTGCGGCTCGGCCGGTCCGCGCCGTTCGCGCTGACCAGCTGTCACCTGAGCTTCATCGGCCCTGAGCGGGCGCAGCAGTTCGAGCTGCTGCACGAGCAGGCGGCGATCCGCGAACTCTCGGTGATCGCCGGGGACTTCAACGAGCACCCGGAGGACCCGGGTTGGGGTGCGCTGGCCGGGCGGTACCAGGACGGCTGGGCCACCGCGCCGTGGGGCGGCGAGTACACCTCGCGTCCGGGGGACCCGTTGCAGCGGCTGGACGCCGTCTTCGCCTCGCCCGGGATCGAGGTGCTCGCCTGCGGGGTGCCGCCGCTGTCGCTGGCCGAGTTGCTGGCGGCCACCGATCACCTGCCGGTGGTGGCGGTGCTGCGAGTACCGGGCGCCAGCGCGGCCTGACAGGCCGTCGGCTGGAGTTGTCCATACATCTCTGCGTCGGACGTCTTCACGAACCATGTGATGTATGCAATGGTACATGTCACACGCCCCACCGTGTGCATGCTCAGACGGTCCAGCTCGTCCCGGTCGCCGGCCCCACTCGCTCAACTCCGGTGCCATCGATGAGCTCTGACGCATCGTCATGCCCCATTGCCTGCCACGGTCCTCACCCCGCAAGGCCGTGCCGCAGGGCGCGGCCCCCACACCGGGAGACCCCCACGTGAGTGCCACATCGGTCGGGAAGCAGTTGCCCCGACTCCTGATAGCCGCCCTGGCCTTGACGGCCGGGCTCGGGCTCGCCGCGCCCCCCAGCGAGGCGCATGCCGCACCCGCCGGCCTCGCGCCGGCCAAGGCCGCCGCCAGGACGCCGGCCGCCCGGCCCGGCCTGGCTCCGCAGCCGGCCGCCGGCGCCGTCCGATCCGCTGACGACGCGCAGCGGGTGAGCGCCAAGGACCGGCCGCCGTTGCCGTCCGACAACGCCGCGCTGCACCGCGACGTCGGCAAGCCGGCGCACCCGATGTCCCGCGCGGCGACCGCCGCCTGTGACACCTCCGCGATCAGCGCCAACACCGGTGACGCGCTGGTCCAGGCGGTCGAGGCGGCCGGCTCCGACTGCGTCAACACCTTCTTCACCGTCACCGGCTCCGCGGCCCACCGGGCCTTCCAGGAGTCGCAGCTGACGACCGTCGCCAACGCGCTGGCCGCCGCCTCGCCGAGCTACCCGGGCGACGACAGCACCCACGTACTGGAGCTGGTGCTGTACCTGCGGGCCGGCTACTACGTCCAGTGGAACGACGCGGCGGACGTCGGCACGTACGGTAGCGGGCTGCAGAGCGCGATCCAGGCCGCACTGGACGCCTTCTACGCCTCGTCGCACAGCCAGGACGTCACCGACGCCAACGGCGCGGTGCTCTCCGAGGCGGTCACGCTGATCGACAGCGCCGGCCAGAACGCCCGCTATCTGCCGGTCGAGCAGCGGCTGTTGACTGGCTACAACAGCACGTACAACAGCTCCGCCGGCATGCTGGCGGCCGTCAACAACGTCTACACGGTGCTCTTCCGCGGCCACCAGAACGCGGACTTCGTCGCCGCCACCGAGGCCGACCCGAGCATCCTGACCACCCTGGACACCTTCGCGACCGGCAACCTGGCGCTGCTCGGCGGTGCCCAGAGCTACCTGGACTCCAACGCCGGCACCGAGTTGGCGCGCTTCCTGCAGGACGCCACGCTGGCTCCGACGGTGCGCCCGCTGCTCAAGGGCCTGCTGGCCGACTCGGCGTTGACCGGCCCGACCGCCCCGCTCTGGGTCGGCGTGGCCGCTCAGGCGGACCAGTACGACCAGAGCAACTGCGCCGACTACAACACCTGTGACCTGGGCGCCAAGTTGCAGGCCGCCGTCCTGACGATCAACTACACCTGTGATGCGAACTTGCGGATCGTCGCGCAGGACCTGACCGCCGACGAGCTGAACGCCACCTGCAACAGCCTGATCGGGGAGACCGCGTTCTTCCACAACCTGATCAAGGACCCGGGTCCGGTGGCGGACGACGGCAACACCACCCTGGAGGTGGACGTCTTCCACTCCACCGCCGACTACCAGACCTACGCCGGCGAGATCTTCGGCGTCAGCACCGACAACGGCGGCGAGTACATCGAGGGCGAGCCGAACCAGGCAGGCAACCAGCCGCGGTTCGTCGCCTACGAGGCGGACTGGCTGCGTCCGACCTTCCAGATCTGGAACCTGAACCACGAGTTCACCCACTACCTGGACGGCCGCTTCGACACCTACGGCGACTTCACCGCCGCCACCTCCACCGCCGACACCATCTGGTGGATCGAGGGCCTGGCCGAGTACGACTCCTACACCTACCGCGGACTGGTGGACACCGACGCGGTGGCCGACGCCGCCAAGGGCAGCTACCCGCTGAGCACCGTCTTCGCCAACACCTACAGCAGCGGCGAGGACCGGGTCTACCCCTGGGGCTACCTGTCGGTCCGCTACATGCTCGAGCGGCACCGCTCCGACGTCGACGCGCTGCTCGGGTTCTACCGGTCCGGTGACTACCAGGGCGCGTTGAACCTGCTCACCTCGATCGGCACCGGCTACGACGCCGACTGGTCCAGCTGGCTGGCCGCCTGCGCCGCCGGCGCCTGCAACACCGTCCCGCAGCCGCCGACCGCCGCGTTCACCGCCCAGGCGTCCGGCCTGGCGGCGACCTTCGCCGACAGCTCCACCGCTCCCGACGGCACGATCACCGCCCGCACCTGGGACTTCGGCGACGGCACCGGCTCCACCGACGCCAACCCGACGAAGACCTACACCACCCCGGGCGTCTACACCGTGCACCTCACCGTGCTGGACAGCCAGGGTGCCTCCGCCGCCACCACCAGCACCGTCACGGTCAGCGCCGCCGCCCCCGAGTGCACCGGCGCCGACGCCCGCGAGCTGGGCCGGAACTGCACCCGCTCGGGCCTGGCGGCCGACGCCGGCAACTCCAGCTACCTCTACCTCGACATCCCCGCCGGGACCCCCAGCCTGACCATCACCACCACCCCCGGCAGCGGATCCGCCGACCTCTACTACTCCGGCACCGGCTGGGCCACCGCCGCCGGCAACAGCGCCTCGGCCACCGGCCCCGGCGCGCACACCCTGACCATCGCCAATCCGCCGGCCGGTGCGAACTACATCAGCCTGCAGGCGATCAGCGGCTTCACCGGTGCGACGGTGACGACGAGTTACTGACCGATCTGACGCAGTGTCAACACCATGAGCGCGCCGCGCCCCCGGGACCCGAGGTCCGGGGGCGCGGCGCGCCACGGTGGCGCGTCAGACCACCGCGCCGCCGTGCGGGTCGTGCGGCTCGTCGGGATCGCGGTCCTTCATCCGGACGACGAGCGTGGTGAAGCCGCCGAGGAAGGCGGTCAGGCCGACCCAGGCGGGCCAGCCGGAGACCTGGCGCCAGACCAGGGCGTCGAAGAGGAGCAGCGCCGGACCACCGAGGACGGCGATCCAGGCGAACCTGCTGGTGGTGTCGCCGGTCGGCAGCGGCGGGGGCTCGGGCGGCACGAAGTGGCCCTCGTCGGGGTCCTCGGCGGCCTCCCAGTCGCGCGGGCCCGGGGACTGGACGATGGAGGGCGCGGGGGGCGGCGGGTTCTTCGCGCGCAGGTTCTCGATCTCGGGCCAGTCCGGACGGTTCAGGTCCACCGGGTCGTCGAACTGCGCGACCAGGGCGGCGAAGATCGCGTCCTGCTCGGCCTGGCTGCCGGGCGCGGGCGTGGGGCGCTGCTCGCTCTCCTGGGGGCGGTCCTCGTCGTCGCCCGCCGTGTTGTTCTCGTGCTCGTGCACTGCCGGCCCTTCGGTCCTGGTGGCCCTCAGCCCCGCTGGTCGGTGGCGTCGGTGCCCTGCGTGACCCCGGACAGCCGACGGACGAACCCGAGGGACTCCTCGAAGATCAGTTCGGCGTCGTGGTCCAGGGTCGCGACGTGGTAGCTGCGCTCGCACAGCCGCTCCGTCACATCGACCGAGGATATCCGGGCGCGGACCAAGGCGGAGTTCGCCGGGGAGACCACGTGGTCCTGCGGGCTGCGCAGCAGCAGCACCGGCTGCCCGACCCGCGGCAGGTCCTGCTGCACGGTGCGCCAGAGCTGGGCCAGTGACCAGGCGGCGTCCAGCGGAACGCGGTCGTAGCCGAGCTCGGTGGCGCCGGGCCGGGCGATGTCGCCGGCGATGCCCGGCAGGCTGGGCAGCAGGTGACGGACCACCGGGAGCAGCGCGGTGGCCGGATTGTCCGAGCGCACCGAGGGGTTGACCAGGACCAGCCCGGCCACCAGCGCCGGGTGCTCGGCCGCCAGCCGCAGCGCCAGCGAGCAGCCCATCGAGAGGCCGAAGACGAAGACCTGCTCGCACTGCTCGGCGAGCAGCAGCAGTTCGCGGGCCACCTCGGCGTACCAGTCCTGCCAGCGGGTCACCTGGAGGTCCTGCCAGCGGGTGCCGTGGCCGGGCAGCAGCGGCAGCGCCACGGTCAGGCCCGCCTCGGCCAGGTGCTCGGCCCAGGGGCGCAGCGACTGCGGGGAGCCGGTGAAGCCGTGGCAGAGAAGCACGCCGATCGGGCCGCCGCGGTAGTGGTAGGGCTCGGCACCGGGCAGCAGCGGCATCCGGGGAAGCTCCTTCGGGAATCCTGCGGTGAAGGTGAGGGGCCGCGGCCATCGTTGCACGGGGTCGGCGGGGCGTACAGACCTTCACGGTCGCGCGGCGGCGCCGCACTGGTGCGTCGAGGGGGTCGCGGGGGCATTAGGATCGACCGGTCTGCAATACAGGAGGTCCGGGTTGTTCTACCGACTGATGAAGATGATCGTCGCGCCGATGCTGCGGATCTTCTTCCGGCCGTGGATGGAAGGTGCGGAGAACATCCCGGACGAGGGCCCGGCGATCATCGCCAGCAACCACCTCTCGTTCTCGGACTCCTTCTTCCTGCCCGCGTTGATGAAGCGTCGGGTGACCTTCATCGCGAAGGCGGAGTACTTCAACACGCCCGGCCTCAAGGGCAAGCTGACGGCCGCCTTCTTCAAGGGCGTCGGCCAGCTCCCGGTGGACCGCTCCGGAGTGCGCGGGGCCGGTGAGGCGGCGATCCGCAGCGCGGTCGCGGTGATCGACCGCGGCGAGCTGTTCGGCGTCTACCCCGAGGGCACCCGCTCGCCCGACGGCAAGCTGTACCGCGGCAAGGTCGGCGGCCTGGCCAGGGTCGCGCTGCAGACCGGCGCGCCGGTGATCCCGGTGGCGATGATCGACACCGAGAAGGTGCAGCCGCCCGGCCAGGTGGTCCCCAACTTCGGCATCCGCCCCGGCATCCGGATCGGCCGCCCGCTGGACTTCTCCCGCTACCAGGGCATGGAGAACGACCGCTTCATCCTGCGCTCGGTCACCGACGAGGTGATGTACGAGATCATGCGGCTCTCCGGCCAGGAGTACGTGGACATCTACGCGACCGCCGCCAAGCGGCAGATCGCGGACGAGAAGAAGCGTGCGGACGCCGAGCGCCGGGCCGAGCAGCGCGCGGAGCGGGCGGCGGAGAAGGCGGCCGAGAAGGAGCGCCAGGAGCTGGAGAAGCTGGAGCAGGAGAAGCAGGAACTGGAGCAGGGCAAGCAGGAGTCGGGCGACTCCTAGGGTCTGTTCGTTCGGCGCGAACCGGGGGAGCGGGCGCGGTGGCAGTACCGGGGGGTGGCCCGAGCGCGGCGGTGGCGGCCGGCGGGATGTCGGTGGAGCTGCCGCTCTGGCGGGGGATCAGCGGATACCGGCTGCTCGCGCTGGGCTACGCGCTGTTCCGGTTCTCGCTGGTCTTCGCGCACGTGCGGCATCCGGTGGCCGGCTGGATCTACCTGGGCGCCCTGGTGCTCTGGACGTTGGCCACCTCGCGCGCCTTCGGCAACCCGGCCCGCTGCTCCTGGCCGATGCTGGGTTTCGACCTCGCCATCGCGGTGAGCGGCATCGTGCTCAGTGGATATGTCGACACCCCGCAGCAGACCGCGGCCGGCGCGCTGACCCTGCCGACCATCTGGGCGGCCGCCACGGTGCTCGGCTTCGGCGGCCGGGGCGGCTGGCGGCTGGCCGCGGCGGCGGCGCTGGTGATCGGCGCCGCGAACATCCTCGGGCACGGCGGGCCGACCCTGGACAACATCCACAACACCGTGCTGCTGCTGATGGTCGGCTGCCCGGTCGGCCAGGTGATGGAGCTGGCCAGGGCGAGCGAGGCCACGCTGGGCGAGGCGTTGCGGGTGGATGCGGCCACCCGCGAGCGGGAGCGGCTCTCCCGCGACATCCACGACGGGGTGCTCCAGGTGCTGGCGCTGGTGCAGCGGCGGGCCGGCGCGGTCGACGAGCGGCTCGGGCAGCTCGCCGGGGAGCAGGAACGGGCGCTGCGGACGCTGATGACCAGCGGCCGGCTCCCGGCGCAGACCCGCGGCGAGGGCCGCGACCTGCGCGAGCTGCTCAGCGGCTACGCCGACGAGCGGATCACCGTCGCGGCCCCCGGCACCCCGGTGCTGCTGCCCGGCCAGGTGGCCGAGCAACTCGCGGCCGCCGTGGGCGCGGCCGTGGACAACGTGCGGCGGCACGCCGGGCCGGACGCCCGCGCCTGGATCCTGCTGGAGGACGAGCCCGCGGCGGTGACCGTCTCGATCCGCGACGACGGCCCGGGGTTCCCCGCCGGACGGCTGGCCGAGGCTCGGCAGGACGGGCGGCTCGGCGTCGCCCAGTCGATCGAGGGCCGGCTGAGCGACCTGGGCGGCACGGCGGAGTTCAGTTCGGCGCCGGGCGAAGGCGTCGAGATCGAGTTGCGGGTACCCAGGGAAGGCGAGGGCTGATGGCGGGCCAGCAGGTGTTCGGTGGGCGGCTGCGGGTGATGGTGGTGGACGACCATCCGATGTGGCGGGAGGCGGTGGCCAGGGACCTGGCCGACGCGGGCTTCGAGGTGGTGGCCACCGCCGGGGACGGTGCGCAGGCGGTCCGCCGGGCGGCCGCGAGCCGGCCGCAGGTGCTGCTGCTCGACCTGCACCTGCCGCTGCTGCCCGGTGCCGAGGTCTGCCGCCAGGTGCTGGCCGCCGATCCGGGCCTGCGGGTCCTGGTGCTCTCCGCGAGCGGGGAGCACGCGGACGTGCTGGCGGCGGTGAAGGCCGGGGCGAGCGGGTACCTGGTGAAGTCGGCCGGGCGCGAGGAACTGCTGGACGCGGTGCGGCGCACGGCCGCCGGGGACGCGGTCTTCACCCCGGGACTGGCCGGCCTGGTGCTCGGCGAGTTCCGGCGGCTGGCCGCCGAGCCCGTCGACGAGGCGCGATCGGGCTCGGCGGGGGCGCCGGTGCCGCGGCTGACGGCACGGGAGACCGAGGTGCTGCGCATGGTGGCGAAGGGGTTGTCGTACCGTCAGATCGCCGAGCGGCTGGTGCTCTCGCATCGCACGGTGCAGAACCACGTGCAGAACACCCTCGGGAAGCTCCAACTGCACAACCGGGTCGAGCTGGTGCGCTACGCCATCGAGCGGGGGCTGGACGACGACCCGAGCTGACCCGGTCCGATGGTCGGTCAGCCGGCCACCTGGAAGGCGTAGTTGAAGTCGGTGTGCCCGTGGTGCCGCATCATGCTCAGCCAGAACGGCATCAGCATCTCCAGACCCCGCGCGGCCTGGATGCCGCCCAGGTCCACGATGTCGGCGGCCGGCCAGCCGAAGGACTCCAGCAGCGCGGTGACCTCCCGCTTGGCACCCGCGTCCTCGCCCGCGACGAAGAGCTGGTGCCGGCCGGGGACCCGGGTGGGGTCGACCATCACCGGGGCGGAGAGCGTGTTGAGCGCCTTGACCACCCGGGTGTCGGGGAAGGCGCGCTGGATCCGCTCGCCCATGCTGTCGTCGTTCACCGGGTCGAGGGTGACGGTGCCGTCGGCGGCGAACACCAGCGGGTTGCAGACGTCCACCAGGACCTTGCCGGCCAGCGCCTTGGCACCGGCCGCCTCCAGCGCGGCGAGCGCGACCGCGCCCAGGGTGGCGTTGATCACCAGCTCGCCGAACTCGGCGGTGTCCGCGAAGGTCCCGTTGTGCCCGTGCGGTCCGGCCGCTTCGGCCCAGGCGGTGCCGGTGGGGTTGGCCTCGCTGCGGGAGCCGAGGGTGACTTCGTGCCCGAGGGTCAGCAGTTTGTCGGCCAGGGTCTGACCCACTGAGCCGCTGCCGAGGATTCCGATTCGCATGGCGGCCATTGTGCTGCGCGCCACCGCGGCGCCGGCGCCGGCACAACGAGTGGCTGTGGCAGGACTGCACGTAGTAGGTGCGGACCTGGCACAGCCGCCTCGCCCGTGCTCAGCGCGCCACCGGTACCGCGCCGCGCAGCAGTTCGGCCACCAGCGTCACGCCGTCCCGGGTCAGCACCGACTCGGGATGGAACTGCAGGCTCGCGAAGCCGGGGCCGCGCAGCCCGTGCACGTCGCCGGTGAGCGGGTCGCGGGCCACCTCGACGCCCTCGGTGGCCAGCCGGGCGGCGTCGGCGTCGGTGCAGTGGGCGGTGAAGGTGTTGTAGAAGCCGACGGTCTGCCGGGTGCCGAAGAGGTCGATGGTCTCCTGGGCGCCCTGGTAGACCTCGGCCTTGCGGCGCAGCCCCAGGCCCAGCTGAGCGCTGAGCAGTTGGTGGCTCAGGCAGACCGCGAGCAGCGGTGCGGTGCGGGCGCCGGCGCGGGCGGCGGTGAGCGCCTCGGCGACGATCGGGCGCAGCAGGGCCATCTTCGGGTCGGCGGCGTCCGCCGGGTCCCCCGGGCCCGGGCCCAGCACCAGCGGACCGCGGTGCGCGGCGATGAGCCGGCGCAGCCCCGGAGTGTCGTAGCGCAGCACCGAGACCCGGTGGCCGAGCGCCCGCAGCAGGTGGGCCAGCATCGCGGTGAAGGTGTCCTCGCCGTCCACCACCAGCGTCTCCAGCGGCTGATCGGGCGTCACATGCTGTTGCATCCGCAGCCAGAACGGGGCCAGATCGGCGCGGCGCCCGTCCAGCGCGGCCTGGACCCGGTGGTCGTCGGCCAGCCGGGGGCCGCCGTCGCGCGCGCTCTGCCCGGACGGCGCCGGGCGGGCGCCGATCGCGGTCAGCACGCCGGCCGCCTTGGCGTGCGTCTCGGCCACCTCGCCGGCCGGGTCGGAGTGCCGGACCAGGGTGGCGCCGACCCGGACCACCAGGCGCCCGGTGGCCGGGTCGATGTCGGCGGTGCGGATGCAGATCGGCGAGTCCAGCTGCTGCCCGCCGCTGGCCGAGCGGCCGATCAGCGCGAGGGCACCCGAGTAGTAGCCGCGCCCGCTGCCCTCGTAGCGGTGGATCACCCGGGTCGCGTTCTGGACCGGGCTGCCGGTGACGGTGGCGGCGAACATGGTCTCCCTGAGCACCTCGCGCACGTCCAGCGAGGTGCGGCCGCGCAGCTCGTACTCGGTGTGCGCGAGGTGGGCCATCTCCTTCAGCCGCGGGCCGAGCACCTGACCGCCCAGGTCGCCGACCGTGCACATCATCTTGAGTTCCTCGTCGACCACCATGGTGAGCTCCTCCAGCTCCTTGGGGTCGTGCAGGAAGGCGAGCAGCGAGTCCAGGGTCGGGCCGCCGGCCGGATAGCGGTAGGTGCCGGAGATCGGGTTCATCACGACCGTCCCGCCGCTCTGCCGCACGTGCACCTCGGGCGAGGCGCCGACCAGCACCGTGTCGCCCGTGTGCACCACGAAGGTCCAGTACGCGCCGCGCTCCTGCGCCAGCAGGCGGCGGAAGAGGCTGAGCGCGAGCGCGGGGGAGAAGTCGGCCAGAGTGCCGTGGAAGTCCCGGCGGATCACGAAGTTGGCGCCCTCGCCACGCCCGATCTCGTCCCGGATCACCGTGCGGACGATCTCGGCGTACCGCTCGTCGTCGATGTCGAAGGCGCCGTCGGTGAGCGTCACCGGCAGCTGGGGCAGCGCGGCCAGCAGCTCCGCCAGCGGCAGGGCGTACTGCTCGGTCACCCGCAGCGCCTGCAACGGGGTGCCGTCGTCGTGCGCCACGAAGCCGCGCTCGCGGATCTGCCGGTACGGGACCAGAGCGAGCAGGTCGTGCCGTGGGCGGCCGTCGGCGGGGGCACCGGTGGGCAGCGGCAGCTCGGCCAGGGTGTCGTAGTGGCCGACCTCGCCGATCAGCACCTCCACCGTGTCCGGCGCCAGCCGCGGGGTGCGGCGGTGCAGGACGGCGAAGGCGGGGGCGCCGGGGGCGGTCAGGCGGGCGAGCAGGGCGGCGGCACGGGAACCGGTCATCGTCGGCGGCTTTCCGGGAGGAGGGGCGGGGGCGGTCCGCTCTGCCGGGAAGGCCGTCTGCTGGATACGACGACGGCCGCCCGGGTGGGGCGGCCGTCGAGTCGTCAGGGACGCGCGAGCGGTGGGCCGACCCGAGGGTTGGCCCACCACCAGGAAAGGGTGTGCGGCGCGTGCATGGAAGCGACAGTAGCCGATCGCCCACCGGAGTGAACGCGCGGTGGGGAAATGTCCGCGCGGTGTCTCACCCATCGGAAGGCGGTCACAAATCGGTTGTCACACCCCGTAGCCTGGACACCGTGACCGTGACAAATCACCATTCCTGGCAATCCTTGCCCGCGGCGCAGCAGCCTGACTGGCCGGACCGTGAGGCGCTGCGCACCGCTCTGGCGGACCTCGCCTCGTATCCGCCCCTCGTCTTCGCCGGCGAGTGCGACCAGCTGCGCGCCCGGCTCGCTGCCGTCGCGCGTGGTGAGGCGTTCCTGCTGCAGGGCGGCGACTGCGCCGAGGCCTTCGACGGCGTGTCGGCGGAGCAGATCCGCAACAAGCTCAAGACCCTGCTGCAGATGGCGGCCGTGCTCACCTACGCCGCCTCGGTTCCGGTGGTCAAGGTGGGCCGGATCGCCGGGCAGTACTCCAAGCCGCGCTCCAAGCCGACCGAGACCCGCGACGGGGTCACCCTCCCGGTGTACCGCGGCGACTCGGTGAACGGCTTCGAGTTCACCCCGGAGTCCCGCCGCCCCGACCCCGAGCGCCTGAAGCGGATGTACAACGCCTCCGCCGCCACGCTCAACCTGGTCCGCGCCTTCACCACCGGTGGCTACGCCGACCTGCGCCAGGTGCACGCCTGGAACCAGGACTTCGTGCGCAACTCGCCGGCCGGTCAGCGCTACGAGCGGCTGGCCAAGGAGATCGACAACGCGCTGAGCTTCATGCAGGCCTGCGGGGTCGCGCCGGAGGAGTTCAAGACCGTCGAGTTCTACTCCTCGCACGAGGCGCTGGTGCTCGACTACGAGACCGCGCTGACCCGGGTCGACTCCCGCACCGGCGACCTCTACGACGTCTCCGGCCACATGGTCTGGATCGGCGAGCGGACCCGGCAGCTGGACGGCGCGCACATCGAGTTCGCCGCCAGGATCCGCAACCCGATCGGGGTCAAGCTCGGCCCGACCACCACGGTCGACGAGGCGCTGACCCTGATCGAGCGGCTCGACCCCGAGCGCGAGCCGGGCCGGCTCACCTTCATCACCCGGATGGGTGCGGGCAAGGTCCGCGAGCACCTGCCCACCCTGGTGGAGAAGGTCACCGCCTCGGGTGCGCAGCCGGTCTGGATCTGCGACCCGATGCACGGCAACACCTTCGAGGCCGAGACCGGGCACAAGACCCGCAAGTTCGACGATGTGCTCGACGAGGTCAAGGGCTTCTTCGAGGTGCACCGCGCACTCGGCACCCACCCGGGCGGCATCCACGTGGAGCTGACCGGCGACGACGTCACCGAGTGCGTCGGCGGCGGCGACGAGGTGCTGGTCGACGACCTGCACCAGCGCTACGAGACGGCCTGCGACCCGCGGCTCAACCGCAGCCAGTCGCTGGACCTGGCCTTCCTGGTGGCGGAGATGTACCGCGGGCACTGACCTGCCCCGCCGGCACTGTGACGAAGGCCCTGTCCCCCTCGTGGGGGCAGGGCCTTTTTCGCGCCCGGAAGGCCGGGTAAGGTAAGGCTTAGCTCAAAGGCGCCGAGACCCCCGGGAGAGGCCGCGATGTACGTGTGCATGTGCCATGCGGTCACCGAGGACCAGGTGAAGCGGGCCATCGACAGCGGTGCCAACTCCCCGCGTCAGATAGCCCAGGGCTGCAAGGCCGGTACCGACTGCGGCTCCTGCGTGCGGCGGATCCAGACGCTGCTCGGCGAGCACGGCGGTCGGCCGTGCCCGACAGCCCGGCTGGCCGCGAAGCTGGGGCTGGCCGATCCCGAGGCCGAGCTGCCGGCCAACCGGCCGATCGAGCTGCGCCGCAGCGCCTGATCGTCCGGAGTCCCTGAACGCCCTAGCTCTCCGGCTGTTCGATCAACTGGGCGATGTAGAGCGCGTCGCCGAGCTTCTCCAGCAGTTCGAGCTGGGTGTCCAGGTAGTCGATGTGGTGTTCCTCGTCGGCCAGGATGTCCTCGAAGATGTTGGCCGAGGTGACGTCGTTCTTGGCCCGCATCACCACGATGCCCCGGCGCAGCCGGTCGATCGCCTCGACCTCCACCTGCCGGTCGGCCTCGAACATCTCCTTGACCGTCTGGCCGATCCGGACGTGGAAGAGCCGCTGGTAGTTGGGCAGGCCGTCCAGGAAGAGGATCCGGTCGGTGAGGATCTCGGCGTGCTTCATCTCGTCGAAGGACTCGTGCCGGGTGTATTTGGCGAGCTTCGTCCAGCCGAAGTTCTCCTGCATCTTGGCGTGCAGGAAGTACTGGTTGATCGCCGTGAGCTCGGCGGTGAGCTGCTCGTTGAGGAACTCGATGACCTCGGGGTCGCCCTTCATGGCGGTGCCTTCCTGCCTCGCTCGGGAAACGGCTGGACGCATCCTGGCATCGCTATGGGTGGTATTTCCAGTAAGTTCACGCTCACTCGGAAATGTGTCGGATTAGCCGTTTTCCGGTGGATTGCCCCAGTTGATGGGGCGTGCGACCGCCGTGAGGGGCGTGAAGCTTCCGCCGTCCGCCGTCTGTCACCATGGAGCCATGGGTCAGTCCGAACAAGAACCACCGCCGCCGTCTGACCCCAGGCTCCCACCCGGACAGCGCCTGCAGCGTGGCTGGCCGGTTCTGCACTACGGTCCGGTGCCCCGTTTCAAGCCGCTGACCTGGGACTTCCAGGTGTTCGGGGCGACCGCCTCGGCCGAGAAGCACAGCTGGGACCACGAGGGCTTCCACCGGCTGCCCAGGACCACGATCCGGGCCGACTTCCACTGCGTGACCCGCTTCTCGATGCTCGACAGCGAGTGGAGCGGGGTGGCCGCCAGCACCGTCCTCGAGCTGGCACCGCCCGCCCCCGGCGTCAGCCACGTGATGGTCTGGGCCGAGTACGGCTACAGCGCCAACCTCCCGCTGGCCGTCTTCGCCGACCCGCGCACCGTCTTCGCCACCCACCACGACGGCGAGCCGCTGACCGTCGAGCACGGCTTCCCGGTGCGGTTGATCGTCCCCCAGCTCTACGCCTGGAAGGGCCCCAAGTGGGTGCGCGCGGTGGAGTACATGCGGGCCGACCGGCGCGGCTTCTGGGAGGAGCGCGGCTACCACAACCGGGCCGACCCGTGGACCGAGCAGCGCTACTCCTACCAGGAGGAGCCACAGGACGGTCCGCTGCGCTGAGCCGCCGACGGCCGCCCCGGAAGTCGGCCGCCTCGGAAGCTGGTCGCCTCAGAAGTTGATGGTCACCGTCGACCCCTTGGGCAGCATGGTGCCCGCCGTCGGGCTCTGCCCGGAGACGTTGCTCAGCCCGAAGAAGTTCAGCCCGCTGCTGCGCACCTTGAACCCGGCCGCGGTCAGCGCCTTGGTCGCGTCCGACTCGTTCATCCCGGTCACCGACGGCACCGGCACCGGCTGCGGTCCCTTGGAGAGGGTCAGGGTCACCGTGCTGCTGGGGGCCGCGGTGCCGGTGACGTCCTGCGCGGCCACCGAGCCGGCGGCCACCGAGTCGGAGTAGCTCTGGTCGGTGGCCAGCGCCACCTTGAAGCCGGCCGCGATCAGCTTGCTCTGCGCGTCGGCCACCGCCAGCCCGGTGGTGTCCGGTACGGCCACCGGCGCCGGGCCCTTGCTGACCACCAGCGCGACCGGCGCGTTCACCGGCAGCGGCTGCCCGGCGGCCGGGGCGGTGGAGATCACCGAGCCCTGCGGCACGCTCGGGCTGTAGTCCTGGGTGGTGCTGCCGGGCGTCAGCCGGGCGGCGGTGAGCTGCTGCTGGGCCTGGTCGAGCGGCTTGCCGGTGACGTCGGGTACGGCGATCCGCTCCGGCCCCTTGGAGACGGTCACCTTGACCGCGTCGCTCTTGCGCGCCCGCTGGCCCACTCCGGGATCGCTGCTGATCACCTGGCCCGGCGGCACCGACTCGCTGAACGCCTGGACGAAGTTTCCGCGCAGGCCCACGCCGTCCAGGGTGCTGACGGCCTGCGCCTGGGTCTGGCCGAGCACGCTGGGCACCGTCGCGTAGACGGCGCCGGAGAGCAGGTAGCTGACCCCGGCGACCACCAGCGCGACCACCGCCAGCACCGAGCCCCAGAGCAGCCCGCGCCGGGAGCGCGGCTTGCGCTGGCGGCGCGGCGGCCGGGGCGGCTCGTGGTAGGGCCGGGGCTTGGTGATCATCGAGGGCGGCGGGGCGGTGAAGACGCTGGTCCGCTCCACCACCGGGGCGGCGAGCACCGAGGTCGCGTCGACCGGCGAGAACTGCGGGGCGGGCCGGCTGGCGGCGGGCGGCTCGGCGTCGAGCTGAGCCGGCGTCAGCACGCGCCGCACCCGCTGCAGCGCGGCCAGCAACTCGACCGCGTCCCACGGCCGGCCCTGCGGGTCGCGGGACGTCGCGGCCGCGACGATCGCGTCCAACTCGGGCGCCAGGCCCGGCACCACGAGGGAGGGCGGCGGGACGTCCTCGTGCAGGTGACGGTAGATCACCTGCATCGGGTTGTCCCCGGAGTACGGCTTGCTGCCGGTCAGCAGCTCGTAGAGCATGATGCCGGCCGCGTAGACGTCGACCCGCTGGTCGGTGGCGGCGGACGGCTGGATCTGCTCGGGGGCCAGGTAGGAGACCGTGCCCATGATCACGCCGGGGGTGGTGGTGTCGGTGACCGCGGTGTCCGCGCCGGAGAGCAGCCGGACCAGACCGAAGTCGGCCACCTTGACCAGGCCGCCGTCGGTGATCAGCACGTTCTCCGGCTTGACGTCCCGGTGCACCAGACTGGCCCGGTGCGCGGCGCCCAGCGCGGCCAGCACCGGCTCCAGCACGTCGAGCGCGGCCCGTACGGAGAGCGCGCCGCGGTCGCGCAGCAGGTCGCGCAGCGTCCACCCGGGCACGTACTCCATCGCCAGGAAGACCGAGCCGCCGTCCGCGCCCTGGTCGAAGACGTTGACCACGTTCGGGTGCGACAGCCGGGCGACCGCCTTGGCCTCCCGGATGAAGCGGTCGGTGAATCCGCTGTCGCCGGCCAGCGACGGGTGCATGACCTTGAGCGCCAGCACCCGGTCCAGCCGGGTGTCGGTGCCCCGGTAGACGGTGGCCATGCCGCCCACCGCGATGCGCTCCTCGACCCGGTAGCGCCCGTCCAGCAGCGTCCCGAGCAGGGGGTCGTTCAAGGTCGTGTCCACCAGAGGAGTCTAGGGGCGGTCAGAACACGGTTGGGTGACCTGGCTGTCATGGTTCGTCATCAGTGTGGGCGACGGGGCGTCAGAAGGCGGGCCGCTCCCGGTGGTCGAGCTGCGGGTCCAGGTCGGCCCGGCCTGCCATCGTCGAGGAGGCCTCGGCGTGGAAGCGGCGCGGGATCCGGCCGGCCCGGTAGGCCAGGCGGCCGGCCTCGGCGGCCCGGCGCATCGCGTCCGCCATCAGCACCGGGTCCTGGGCGCGGGTCACCGCGGAGGCCAGCATCACCGCCGAGCAGCCCAGCTCCATGGCCAGCGCCACGTCCGAGGCGGTGCCCGCGCCGGCGTCCAGGATCACCGGGACGCCCGCGCTCTCCACGATCAGCTGGAAGTTGTGCGGATTGCGGATGCCGAGTCCGGAGCCGATCGGCGAGCCCAGCGGCATGATCGCCGCGCAGCCCACGTCCTCCAGCTTGCGGGCCAGCACCGGGTCGTCGTTGGTGTAGGGGAGCACCGTGAAGCCGTCGTCGACCAGGGTCTCGGCGGCGTCCAGCAGTTCGATCGGGTCGGGCAGCAGGGTCCGCTCGTCGGCGATCACCTCCAGCTTCACCCAGCTCGTGCCGAGCGCCTCGCGGGCCAGCCGCGCGGTCAGCACGGCCTCGCCCGCCGTGAAGCAGCCGGCCGTGTTGGGCAGGATCCGGATGCCGTTGCGGACCAGCACGTCGAGCACCGAGCCCTGGGTGTCCGCCTTGACCCGGCGCATCGCCACCGTGGTCAGCTCGGTGCCCGAGATCCGCAGCGCCTGTTCCAGGATCTCCAGGCTCGGGGCGCCGCCGGTGCCCATGATCAGCCGGGAGGTGAAGGTGGTGTCGGCGATCGTCAGACCGTCTTTTTCGTCGACCAGGCGAGTGTCAGCCATCGGAGCGTCAGCCTCCCTGCACGGCGGTGAGGATCTCCACCCGGTCACCGGGCGCGAGCCGGGTACCGGTCCACGCGCCCCGCGGCACCACGGTCTCGTTGACCGCCGCCGCCACGCCGGAGGGTGCCTTGGACAGCTCGGCGACCAGCTCGGCGAGGGTGGCCGACGCCGGCACCTGGCGTGGTGCGCCGTTGACGGTCAGGGGGACGGTCTGGGGAATCGCGCTCATGTCAGGCTCCTGGCGGCGAAGCGGTCGGGGGAGAACGGGGCGGCGAGCTCCGGCACGCTGCCGGTGGTCAGGTACTCGGCCAGCAGGTCACCGGTGACCGCCGTGAGCAGCACGCCGTTGCGGTAGTGGCCGGTGGCGGCCACCAGGCCGGGCAGTGCGGTGGGGCCGAGCAGCGGGGCGTTGTCGGGGGAGCCGGGGCGCAGTCCGGCGCTGGTCTCCACCAGCGGCAGCTCGGTGATCCCGGGGACCAGCTCGTGCGCGTCGCGCAGCAGCTCGTAGACGCCGCCCGCGGTGACCACGGTGTCGTAGCCCTGCTCCTCGGTGGTCGCTCCGATCACCAGCTCGCCGTCCGCGCGCGGCACCAGGTAGAGGTGGCCGCCGCGGACCACCGCGCGCACGTTGCGGGAGAGGAACGGCGCGTAGGCCGGCGGGATCCGCAGCCGCAGGATCTGGCCCTTGATCGGCCGGATCGCGGGTAGCACCCCGGACGGCAGCCCGGGCAGCTGGTGGCTGTGCGCGCCGGCCGCCAGCACGACCTGGTCGGCGAGCAGCCGTTCGCCGGTGCTCAGCCGGGCACCGATCGCGCGATCGCCCTCGACCAGCAGCTCGACGGCCTCGGCCCGGTGCAGCCACACGCCGCCCAGCTCGCAGGCGCGCACGAGGGCGACGGACAGCCGCCGCGGATCCACCTGGTGGTCGCCGCCGACCAGCAGGCCGCCGCGCACCCCCGGGGCCAGCATCGGCTCCAGCCGGCGGGCCTCGCGGCCGGTCAACCAGTCGGACGTCAGGCCCAGGCGCTGGTGGAACGCGTGCAGCTCGCTCAGCTCGGCCTTGTCGTCGGCGTCCAGCGCGACCGCGAGGGTGCCGGTGCCGCGGTAGCCGGTGTCCAGGCCGGTCGCCTGGGAGAGTTCGGCGGTGAAGGCGCCGTACCGCTCGTTGGACGCCATGCCCAGGCGCAGCAGCGGCTCCTCGCCGTACTGCAGCTCGGTGACCGGGGCCAGCATGCCCGCGGCCACCCGCGCCGCGCCGCCGCCCGGGTCCGGGTCCACCACCGCCACCCGCAGCCCGCGCTGCGCGGTGCGCCAGGCGACGGCGAGGCCGATGATGCCGCCGCCGATCACCAGCACGTCGGTCGTCGTGCCGTCCTTGATGCGTGACAAAGGACCGGTTCTCCCTTCGCCGGAATGACCCGGATCAGGTTCGGACGGTCGCGGGCCGCCGCAGCCCGCCTCTCAGCCCGGTGCGCCGGGCTCCCGTGAGGACGCCCCCACCATAACGCCGGGTGACCGGCGGCTGAATGCGGCGATCGCCCCATGGGACGCCGGGGGCCGGTCTAAGGTGGCCGGATGGCAGAGCTGAGGAGCACGGATCGGGTGGTCGTGGTCGGCGCGGGCCTGGCGGGCGCGCAGTGCGTGGTGGCCTTGCGGGAGGGGGGCTGGCGGGGGCCGCTGAGCTTGGTCGGCGCGGAGCCGCACCGCCCCTACGACCGGCCGCCGCTCTCCAAGGACGTGCTGCTCGCCAAGGCCGACCGGACCGCCTTCGACCTGGACTGGGAGGCGCTCGACGTCCGGCTGCTGACCGGCCGCCGGGCCACCGGCCTGACCCCGGGCACGCTGCACACCGAGGCCGGCGACCTGCCGTACGACCGGCTGGTGATCGCCACCGGCGCGGCCCCGATCCGGCTGCCCGGGGACGGCGCGGCCCGGGTGCTGCGGACCATCGACGACTCGCTCGCACTGCGTGCGGTCCTGCGCCCGCAGGCCCACCTGGTGCTGGTGGGGGCCGGCTGGATCGGCGCCGAGACCGCCACCGCCGCCCGCCTGCTCGGCTGCCGGGTCACCGTCCTGGAGGCGGCCGACGCGCCGCTGCCGGGCGCGCTGCCCGTCGAGCTGACCGCGCCGATGCGCGCCTGGTACGCCGAGGCCGGGGTCGAGCTGCGCCTAGGCGCCCGGGTGGACCGGATCGAGCCGGGCGCGGTGCACCTGGCCGGCGGCGAGTCGGTGCCGGCCGACGAGGTGGTGGTCGGGGTCGGCGCCCGCCCGGACACCGGCTGGCTGGCCGGCACCGGTGTCGAGCTGGACGGGGCCGGGGCGATCCGCGTCGACGAGCGGCTGCGCACCTCGCTGCCCGGCGTCTGGGCGGCCGGTGACTGCGCCGGCTACCCGTCGGCCCGGTACGGCGGGCGGGTCACCGTGCAGCACTGGGACCACGCGCTGCACTCGGGCCGCGCGGTGGCCGCTGCGCTGCTGGGGGCCGAGGACCCGTACGACCCGGTGCCGTACTTCTGGTCCGAGCAGTTCGGACGGATGGTGCAGTACGCCGGCCGGCACGGCGCGGGCGACCGGCTGCTCTGGCGCGGCTCGCCGGCCGAGCCGCAGTGGAGCGTCCTCTGGCTGCGCGGGGAGCGCCCGGTGGCGGTGCTGACCGTGGACCGGCCGCGGGACCTGGCCCAGGCGCGGCGGCTGATCGACCAGGGCAAGGCGCTCGATCCCGCGCTGGCCGCCGACCCCGCCGTGCCGCTCAAGTCGGCCCTGCGCTGACGCCCGCCGGACCGGCCGTTGGTGCGCGGTGGCCGTGCGAGGTGGCAGGCTGGTGCCGTGAGTGACGTGAGTGAGAGCGAATCGAAGATCGAAAACCTGGTCCAGGACTGGGTGTACCTGCCCGACATCTCGGAGCGCTGGGGCGTGCTGGTCACCGAGGTCCGCCAGATGGTCAAGGACCGCAAGCTGATCGCGGTGCGCCGTGGCCCGAATCGTTCGTTGCAGGTCCCGGCGGCCTTCATCGAGGACGACGGCCTGGTCAAGCACCTGGCCGGGACGCTGACCGTGCTGCGGGACGGGAGGTTCAGCGACGAGGAGATCCTGGAGTGGCTCTTCACCGAGGACCCCTCGCTGCCGGGCAGCCCGATCCAGGCGCTGCGCGAGAACCGGGGCACCGAGGTGAAGCGGCGCGCGCAGGCGATGTCGCTGTGACGGCCGGCGCCGACCTGCGGGCGAAGCTCGCCGACGCCCGGCTCTACCTGTGCACCGACGCCCGCCGCGAGCAGGGCGACCTGGAGCAGTTCCTGGACGCGGTGCTGGCGAACGGCGTGGACCTCGTCCAGCTGCGCGACAAGGGCCTGGAGGCCAAGCAGGAGCTGGAGTTCCTGGAGGTCTTCGCCGCGGCCGCCGAGCGGCACGGCAAGCTCTTCGCGGTGAACGACCGGGCGGACGTTGCGCACGCCGCGCGCCCGCAGCTGCTGCACCTGGGGCAGGACGACCTGCCGGTGCCGGCCGCCCGGGCGATCCTGGGCCCGGACGTGCTGATCGGGCGCTCCTGCCACGCCGAGTCCGAGGTGGCGGGCGCGATCGCCGAGCCGGGTGTGGACTACTTCTGCACCGGGCCGCTCTGGCCGACCCCGACCAAGCCGGGCCGGCCCGCGCCGGGCCTGGGCCTGGTGGAGTACGCGGCGAAGCAGTCGACGGACCGTCCGTGGTTCGCGATCGGCGGGATCGACCTCGGCAACCTGGACCAGGTGCTGGCGGCGGGTGCCCGCCGGGTGGTGGTGGTCCGGGCGATCACGGCCGCCGAGGACCCGGGCGCGGCGGCAGCCGAACTCGCACGGCGAGTGCGAGCCGCAAGCTGAGCGTCCGTCAGTAACGACGCACGGTGGCGGCCCGGGCGAGCGCGAGCAGCGTCTCCCGGGCCGCTTCGTCCTTCAGCGGCGCCGCCGCCAGCGCGGCCAGCGAGCGCGCCATCAGCTGCTCGATCCGCTGCTCCACCTGGGCGGGCGCGCCGCTCTCGGCCACCAGGGCGCTGAGCTCGGCGATCTCCGGCGCCGTCAGGTCCGTGGCGCCGAGCCGCGCGTCCAGCCGGGCGGCCCGCTCCCGGGGCAGCGCCCGCAGCGCGAGGGCGACCAGCAGGGTCCGCTTGCCCTCGCGCAGGTCGTCGCCGGCCGGCTTGCCGGTGACGGCCGGGTCGCCGAAGACGCCGAGCAGGTCGTCGCGCAGCTGGAAGGCCTCGCCGAGCGGCAGCCCGAACTCGCCGTAGGCCGTGACCAGTTCCTCGCTCGCACCGGCCAGCCGGGCGCCGACCTGCAGCGGGCGCTCGATGGTGTACTTCGCCGACTTGTAGTGCAGCACCGTCGTCGCCCGGGTCAGTGCCCGCTCGTCGGTCGAGTCGCCGGCCACCGGCTCCAGGACGTCCAGGTACTGCCCGGCCATCACCTCGGTGCGCATCAGGTCGAAGGCCGGCTTGGCGCCCAGCACCGTCGCCGGGTCCAGGCCGCAGCGCACGAACAGCTCGTCGCTCCAGATCAGCAGCAGGTCGCCGAGCAGCAGCGCGGCGGCCGACCCGTACTGCTCGCGGTCCCCGCGCCAGCCGCGCTCGCGGTGCAGCGCCTCGAAGCGCCGGTGCATCGAGGGCAGGCCGCGCCGGGTGTCGCTGCGGTCCATCAGGTCGTCGTGCACCAGCGCGCTGGCCTGCAGCAGTTCGAGCGCCGCGGCCGCCCGGAAGATCCCCGCGCTGTCGTCCGCGCCGCCGGCGCCGCGCCAGCCCCAGTAGCAGAAGGCCGGACGCAGCCGCTTGCCGCCGTCGAGCAGGAAGTCGCGCAGCGCGTCGGCCGCCGCCACCAGGTCCGGGGAGATCGAGCTCAGCAGCGCGTGCTGCTCGGTCATGAAGGCGGCGAGCGCGGCGTCGACCCGGGTGCGGGCGGCCGCCTGGTCGAGCGCTTGCACGGGCGTGGGGCTGGGCGAGGTCACGGCGCACTCCGGAGTGATCGGGATCGGGATCAGGTTAACCGGGCGACCGGACAGCAGTGCGACAGCCGGACCCACCCCGGCCGCCGGTGGACGGGCCCGCGCCGTGCTTGCCCCAGCTGGTGGACGGATCGTCTCAGTGGTTGAGCGGGGTTTGTCCGTGCGACAGCCCCGCCGGATACCCTGCGACCATGGCACTCGGCGTACCGTCCACCAGAACCGACCGCGCGCTCACGGTCCGCGAACTCCTGGCGGCCGGGAAGCGTTCGTACTCCTTCGAGTTCATGCCCGCGCGCAACGAGGCGGCCGAGCACAAGCTCTGGGCCGCGATCCGCCGTCTCGAGCCGCTCAACCCCAACTTCGTCTGCATGACCTACGGCGCCGGCGGCTCCACCCGCGGCCGCACCGTCAACCTGGTCGGCCGGATCGCCGCCGAGACCACGCTCACTCCGGTCGCCCACCTGACCGCGGTCGACCACTCGGTGGCCGAACTGCGCAACATCATCGGCCAGTACGCGGACCAGGGGGTGCGCAACGTGCTCGCGGTGCGCGGCGACCCGCCCGGCGACCCGAGCGGCGAGTGGGTGCGCCACCCGCAGGGCGTCACCTACGCCTACGAGCTGGTCGAGCTGATCAAGTCGATCGGCGACTTCTGCGTGGGCGTCGCCGCCTCCCCGAACATGCACCCCCGGTCGACCGACTGGGACGAGGACATCCGGCACTTCGTCCAGAAGATCAGGGCCGGCGCCGACTACGCGATCACCCAGATGTTCTTCGAGGTGGAGGACTACCTCCGGCTGCGCGACCGGGTGGAGGCGGCCGGCTGCTCGGTGCCGATCATCCCGGAGATCATGCCGGTGACCAACGCCAAGCAACTGGAGCGCTTCCCGCAGCTGAGCGGCGCACCCTTCCCGCCCGGGCTGGAGGCGCGGCTGCGCGCGGTGGTGGACGATCCCAAGGCGCTGCGCGAGGTGGGCATGGAGCACGCCACCTCGATGTCCGAGCGGTTGCTCGCCGAGGGCGTGCCGGGGCTGCACTTCATCACGCTGAACGGGTCCACGGCCACGCTGCAGATCTACCAGAACCTCGGCCTGCACCGGGGCTGAACTCCGGCCCCGGCCGGTCTCGTCCGCTCTCGTCCGGTCTCGTCCGGGATGTGGGGCGGCGGCTGCCGACCAGGTACAGTCGCCGGACACGCGCGCCGCGCGCCGGGCTGTGGTGGAGGACGCAGATGGGCATCGGGATGCTGGCGTTGTACGCGGCGCTCGCCGTGGTCGCGCTCTGGCTGCTGGCCGAGCTGCTGCTGCAGAACCGGGCCCCGCTGCACTGGCGCGGGCTCGCGCTCGGCGGATTCCTGCTGGTGGCGGCCGGGATGGCGATCCACTCGGTGCCGGTGATCGCCGCCGGGGCGCTCGCCTTCGCGCTCGGACAGGCCCTGGTGACCCTCTCGGTCAAGCGCGGTTACTCCACCGGCTGGTCGCTGCGCGCCACCGACGGGTCGCTGCCGGGACCGCTCGCCAAGGTGCCGCTGCTCAGCGCGGCCACCGGGGGTGCGGCGGCGGTGGCGGCCGCGGCCGCCGAGGAGAAGGTCGGCGAGGTCGGCCCGATCGAGGAGCCCGAGCAGGAGCTGCTGCCGCAGCCCGCCGAGGAGGCCGTCGAGCTGGCGATGGCGGCGGGGGAGTACGGGGTCTACGACTCGGTGTACGAGCACCAGCAGCAGCACCACCAGCAGCAGCAGATGCAGCCGCAGCAGCAGGCGATGGCGTACCAGTACGGCGAGCAGCAGCCGCAGCAGCAGCAGTTCGACCCGAACTACGGCTACCAGCAACAGGTCCCGGTGGAGTACGGGTACTACCAGCAGCCGCAGGAGTACGTCGGCTACGAGCAGCAGCAGCCGCAGCAGTGGCAGCAGCAGGCCTACGACCCGGCCCAGTACCAGCCCGAGTACGGCATCCCGCAGCAGCCGCAGCAGCCGACCTACGAGTACTACCAGCCGCAGCCGCAGCACGAGGGCTGGCAGTAGCGGATCCCCCGGCGTCGACCGGACAGGCCCTCGGGCGCCCACCGCTGCGGGCTGATCCGGAAAGATCCGCCGGACAGGCCCTACGCGGGCCCGATCAGCCCCGCCACCACGCAGGCCGACATGCCGGCCCTGGCCAGCCCGCCGCCCGGGTGCGCGGCCCCGCCGACCAGGTAGTGGCCCGGTCGCCCGGCGACGGTGTTGGCCGGCTGCAGGAAGGCGCCGCCGGCCCCGGCCAGCGACGGGCGCGGCACGGCGCCGCCGGGGGCCGAGGTCTCCCGCTCGGTGTCGGCCGGGGTGCGCAGCTCCCGCCACAGCATCCGCTCGGCCAGGCCCAGCCCTGCCTCGTCCAGCCGGGCGAGCAACTGGTCCGCGAACTGCTCGGCGCGGCCGGGGACGGTCCAGTCCAGCCGGGCCTGGGAGGGCACGGTGACGGTCAGGGTGACCGCCTCGTGGTCGGCGTCGGGGCGCAGTGACGGGTCGTCAGGACGCAGCACCTGCACGGTCGGTCGGTCACAGAGTCGGGCGGTGGCGCCGAACAGGGCGGCCAGCTCGTCGGCCCGGTCGGCGGCGTGCAGCACCGTGCGGTGCGCGGCGCCGGGCGGGCGGGCCCCGCGCAGCGCGAGCAGCACGGTGAACCGGCCCGGGGCGCTCGCCTCGCCCGGCGCCGTGCGGAGCACCAGGTCGGCCTCGACCGGCAGTTGGTCCTCGACCTGCTCGCCGAACCGGAACGCCACCCCGCGCTGCTCGCACCGCCGGTAGACGGCGTCGGCGAGGGCCCGCAGGCCGCCCTGGACGTACCAGACGCCGAAGGTCTGCTCCATGTACGGGATCACCGTGGCGCCGGCCGGCACGCTGCGCGGGTCGAACCCGAAGCGCAACGCGTACTCGGTCAGCAGGGCGGTGAGCGCGGGGTGTCCGCCGAGCTCGCGGGTGGCGACCTGGTCCAGCGTCGCGGTCCCGCCGCCCGGCAGCAGTCGGGCCAGGCCCCGGCGTCGGGCGGCGGGGTAGGGGTCGACGGCCAGCGCGGCGGGGTCGGCGGGCAGCGGCTCCTCGAGCAGCGGCCGGCGGGTGGCCTCCCAGACCGCCCGGCCGCGGTTCAGCACGGTGCCCCAGCGCTCGCCCGCGCCGGCCCCGAGCGCGGCGTCCAGCGCCTGGGCGACGCCGCCGCGCGAGGCGTTCGGCAGCGCCAGGGTGGTGCCGTCCGCGAACAGGTGCCGGCTCTCCGGGTCCACCGGGGCCAGTGACACCAGCTGCTCCAGCGGCTCCCGGCCGGTCTTGAGCGCGAGGTCACGGTAGACGGCGGGCAGCGTCAGCAGGGTCGGTCCGGTGTCGAAGGCGAAGCCGTCGCGCTGGTGGCGCCCGAGCATCCCGCCGTAGGTCGGGGCCGCCTCGCAGACCGTCACCCGGTGTCCGATGGTGGCCAGCCGCGAGGCCGCCGCCAGTCCGCTGATGCCTGCTCCGATGATGACGATCCGTGCCATAGGGGGTGATCCTAATCGGCCGGCGTTCCCGCGGACCCGGCCGGATTGTCAGTGCCGGGCGCGACCATGACGGTGCACGGGCCGACCGGTCCGGGCACCCGCTCTGGACCGGGGGAGTAAGACCATGACCGTCACCGACCTCCCGAACACCGACCTCCATGGGGGCACTTCCCGGCCGGCGGCCGGCGGAGAGCTCCCGCTGCACTCCGTCGACGTCCACCCGGTGCTGCTCAAGGCCGGCGCCCCGCCGGCCGCCCGGGACCTGCTGGCCCACGCCCACCGCACGCTGCTCGCGGCCGCCGCCGCCGAGGACCCGCTGGAGCGGTACGCCACCGCGCACCTGGCCGCGCTGCGCACCACCGCGGCCGTGCTCGCGGTGCGCGGCCGCCCGGAGAAGAACCCGCGCAGGCGCAAGGCGATCCGCAGCGCCTGGGAGGTGCTGCCCGAGGTGGCCCCCGAACTCGCGGAGTGGGCGGTCTACTTCGCGGCCGGTGCGAGCAAACGCGCGGCGGCCGAGGCCGGCGTGCCCGGCTCCGCCACCGCTCGGGACGCCGACGACCTGATCCGCAACGCCGCGCTCTTCGTTCGTCTGGTCGAGCGGGTACTGCAGTTCGGAGGCAATAGGGTGGAGAAGTCCGGCCCGCCCGCCTCTTGAGGAGACGACCCTTGTACCCGACGCGCCCCCGCAGCGCCCTGCGCACCGCCGTGGTCTGGGAGGTGGTCCGCACGGCGCTGGAGCGTCGGGCCGCCGAACTGGACCAGCCCGTGCTGGACGTGCTGGACACCGGTGGCGGCACGGGCAACTTCGCCGTGCCGGTGGCCCGGCTCGGGCACCGCGTCACCGTGGTCGACCCGAGCCCGGACGCGCTCTTCGCGCTGGAGCGCCGGGCGGCCGAGGCCGGGGTGACCGACCTGGTCCGCGCGGTGCAGGGCGACACCCAGACGCTGCCCGAGCTGATCGCCCCCGCCTCGGTGGACGCGGTGCTCTGCCACGGCGTCCTGGAGGTGGTGGACGACCCCGCCGAGGCGCTCGGCCACCTGACCGCCACCCTGCACAAGGGCGGCCTGGTCAGCCTGCTCGCCGCCAACCGCAACGGCGCCGTGCTGGCCCGCGCGCTGGCCGGTCATTTCGACGAGGCCCGCACCGTGCTGGACGCCACCGACGGCCGCTGGGGCGCCGGCGACCCGATGCCGCGCCGCTTCACCGCCGACGAGCTGCACGGGCTGGCCGCCGACGCCGGGCTGCGGGTCGAGTCGGTGCACGGCGTGCGGGTCTTCGCCGACCTGGTGCCGGGGGTCCTGGTGGACACCGAGCCCGGTGCCATGGAGGCGCTGCTCAGGCTGGAGGAGGCGGCCGCCCAGCAGCCCTCCTTCCACGCGGTCGCCACCCAGCTGCACCTGCTCGCCGCCCTGGGCTGACCCGGCCGGGCACTCGGCGGCCGCCGCGCGCGTTGCACCCTTGTGGGGTGCGGCGAATGTGGCGGACACGACCGATCGTCGCCCGCTCCGGAACCCGTCGATGGACCGTATGATCTGGGTAAAGCCAGAACGCATGACGGCCAGGCGCATGGGGCATATGGACCACACAAGGCCAGGTGGCGGACCGGTCGCCCCGCGACCGACGAGTAGGAGGACTCCGTGCCGCTCTCGGAGCACGAGCAGCGACTGCTCGATCAGATGGAGCGAGCGCTGTACGCCGAAGATCCCAAGTTCGCGACGGCGCTTGAGGGAACCGGGCTGCGCACCTACACCCGTCGACGGGTGTTCCTGGCCGCGGCGGGATTCGTGGTGGGAGTGGCCCTCCTGATGGGGGGCATGATCGTATCGCCGCAGCTGATCTGGCTGAGCGTGATCGGTTTCCTGGTGATGCTCGGGTGCGCGCTGGTGGCCGTCGCCGGCTGGCGCAAGCACCCGGTGGCAGGGCCCGGGGCGGGCCTGCGGGCGGCTCCGCCGGCCCGGCGCAAGGCGAGCGTGATGGATCGGATGGAGCAGCGCTGGCAGCGCCGCCGGGACGAGCACGACGGCCTGTAACGGGCCGGCCGGCAGCGCACTGGACCACTGAGTCGACCGCACGAACGTACTGACACGAAAAGCAGTGAAACGAAAGACGTGGGCGGGTGATCCGAAGAGGATCACCCGCCCACGTCTTTCCGCTTCCGCTAGTCGCGCCGTCCCGGTCGGCCGAGCCGCCGCAGCGGGGCACCGGCCCGGGTGACGGCCGCCCGGCCGCGCAGGCGCAGCGCGAGCACCCGGTCCGCCAGCCGCCAGCCGACCCGCGCCACCGAGGGCGGCAGCAGCAGCGCGCGCAGCCGCCGCCGGCGGGCGGCCGAGGCCCGCAGGCCGGCCCGCACCTCCCGCACGTCCGGTCCGAGCGGGGCCGCCGGCTCGGGCGCGCGGGCGTACAGCACCTGCTCGGTGGCCAGCGCCACCCGGCCGACCGCGGCCCGGGCCGACTCGTCCAGGCCGCCGGCCTCGCCGATCCGCTCCCCGGTGTGCCGGGGACTGTAGGCCTCGTCCGGCGGGATGCCGAGGTCCCAGGCGGAGTCGACCACCTCCTGCCAGGCCGCCAGCACCTGCGCCCCGGTCAGCCCGCCGCCGGGCCCGCCGGGCCGTCGGCGACCGCCGCCCAGCCGGCGCCGGCGCAGCCGGGCCCGCCAGAGCATCGGCCAGAACAGCAGGAGCAGCACCGCCACGCCGGCCGCGATCAGGCCGAGCAGCTGCGCCGGGAGCCCGTGCGTCGCCGGCGTCGCCGCCAGTGGCGCGGGGGCCGCCGACTGCGAGTTCTGCGTGGGCTGGTCGCAGCCGCCCTGCTTGCGCTGCACCGCCGGGCAGGCGTCCGCCGAGGGCGCCGCCCCGGGGTCGCCGGCCGTGGCCGAGGGCTGCGCGGAGCTCGCGGTCGAGGTCGGCGCGGCCTGCCCGCCGCTGTAGTCCGGCGCCACGCCGCGGCTGGGCGTGGGCTCGAAGCGCAGCCAGCCGGCGCCCGAGAAGTAGAGCTCGGGCCAGGCGTGGTAGTCGTTGCTGCCCACCACGTAGTCGCCGTTGCCGAGGTCCTGGCCGGGCGCGAAACCGACCGCCACCCGGGCCGGGATCCCCAGCGTGCGGGCCATCGCCGCCATGGTGGCGGCGAAGTGCACGCAGAAACCCTTCTTGTCCTGCAGGAACTTGAGGATCGCGGTCGGTCCGGTGCCCGCGTCGACCGAGGTGCTGTAGGTGAAGCCGCCGCTGGTGGTGAACCAGTCCTGCAGCGCCACCGCCTTGTCGTAGGCGGTGTCCTTGCCCGCGGTCACCTGCAGCGCGGTGTCCTTCACCTGGCCGGGCAGGTTGGCCGGCAGCTGCAGGTAGGTGTCGGTGATCGACTTGGGCGCGGGCGGGGCCGCCCGCAGCTGCTCGCCGGTCGGATCGATGTTCAGCGCGGTCAGCGTGTAGCTCAGCCCGGTGGCCTGCTGGCCGTGGGCGCCGACCACCGAGCCGACCTCCGGTTCGTAGCGCCAGTCGCCCGGCAGCCCCGGCAGCCGGTCGATCGGGTACGGGGCGGGCAGCCAGCTGCTGCTCAGGTTCTGCGAGACCGTGATCTGGGCCTCGAAGCTCGGGCTGGCCACATCCCCGGCCAGCCCGTCGGGGCGCGGCAGCGGGTTCTGCAGCAGCT
The DNA here is from genome assembly GCF_041262605.1 of Kitasatospora sp. GAS1066B. Classification (NCBI taxonomy): domain Bacteria; kingdom Bacillati; phylum Actinomycetota; class Actinomycetes; order Kitasatosporales; family Streptomycetaceae; genus Kitasatospora; species Kitasatospora sp. GAS1066B. The sequence goes on along the minus strand of NZ_JBGCCO010000017.1, from coordinate 59,813 downwards.
CGTCCTTCTGCCTGCCCGGCTTCCACTCCTGGCCGTTGAACTCGTCCAGCGCGGTGATCCGGAGGTAGGCGGTGCGCAGCGCGGGGTCGGTGCCGTGGTAGCGGATCAGCTGCTGGTTGTCCGTGCGGCGCAGCCCGTCGGTCAGCGAGACCACCGGGCTGAGCGTGCTGATGTTGCCGCCGCCGTCGCCCGAACCGCCGTCGCCGAAACCGCCGTTGACCAGGCTGAGGTCCCAGTTGGGTGCCAGCACCGGCAGCAGCAGGGCGCAGGCCAGCGCGACCACGCCGATCCGGTGGCCGCCGGTGGGCAGCCCGCCGCGGTTCTCGCTGGTGCCGGCGCCGCGGAAGACCCGGCCCCAGCGGGAGAGCCGGTCGCGGCCCTCGGCGAAGAGCACCATCAGGTAGCCGGCGGCGGCCGCCAGGAACCAGAGCCAGGTCGCGCCGTCGGCGGAGCCGGCCAGCCCGGTGCCCACCGAGTAGAGCGCCAGCAGCGGCAGCCCGGCCAGTGCCGCCTGGCGGTAGGTGACCGCCAGCGCGTCCACCACGACCGCCACCACGGCCACCGCCAGGATCAGCAGGAACCGCAGGCCCGGGGTGGCCGGTGCCGGGATCGCGTACTGGGTGATGTCGTTGCCGGCCGACTGCAGCAGGTTGTTGAACGCCTGCAGGCTGCCCGAGCCGGGCAGCACCCCGAGCACGAAGCTGTCGCGGATCGCGCCGAACAGGATCAGGTAGAGGACGGCGAACAGCTGCGCCAGCACGACCAGCGGCCGGGCCACCGCCAGCCGGCGCAGCCCGGCGCCGACCAGCGCGGTCACCAGGATCAGCCCGCCGGCCGGCATGATCCAGCCGGCGGGGGTCAGCAGCGGGGTCAGGCCCAGCATGGACAGTGCGGTGGCAAGAGCGCTGTACACGGTCAGTCTCGCGCGGGTGGTCATGCGCCCGCCCCCTTCCGGGTCCGGGCGGCGGCCGCGTTCTGCCCGTCGGCCAGCCGCCACAGATCGGGCACCGTGTCACCGGCCCGGGCCGGCAGCACCGTCCAGCCCGCCTCGCGCAGCAGCCGCATCGGCCGTTCCAGCTCGTCGGACCCCGACTCGGGGAAGATCTGGCGAAGCCCGGCCCAGCTGCCGGTGTCCAGCACGAAGGCGATCGCCGTCCCGGCCCGGCGGCGCAGCCGGCCCAGGCTCGCCACCTGCTCGTCGTCCAGGGCACCGAGGATCGCCACCAGCAACCCCTCGCCGCCGGTCCGCAGCACCTCCTCGGCGCGGGCCAGGCCGCTGCCGGTGGAGTGGTCGACCACCGCGAGCGCGTCCAGCACCAGGCCGATCGACTCGCTCACCGACCCGCTGCCGTGGGCGTTGGTCTCCGGGACCTGCACGCCGCTGTCGGTCAGCAGCCGGGTCTGGTAGCCGCGCTCCAGCAGGTGGCTGGCGACCGAGGCGGCGCACCCGACCGCCCACTCGAAGGAGGAGGCCGGGCCGCTGCCCCGGTGGCCGATCTCGCGGCTGTCCAGCAGCACGGTGGCGCGGGCCTTCAGCGGCTGCTCCTCCCGGCGGACCATCAGCTCGCCGTACTTGGCGGTGGACTTCCAGTGCACCCGGCGCAGGTCGTCGCCGTGCCGGTACTCGCGCGGCACGGTGTCGTCGTCACCGGCCAGCGCGACCGCGCGGGACATGCTGTCGCCGTAGCCGGCCCACTCGCCGGAGAGCCGCACGGCCGGCAGCGCCTGCACCTGCGGGACCACGGTGAGGGTGTCGGCGGCGCTGAACGCCCGGGTCAGCTCGCACATCCCGAACGGGTCGGTCAGCCGCAGCTGCAGCGGGCCCAGCGGGTAGCGGCCGCGCAGGTCCGAGCGGACCCGGTAGGAGACCTCGCGGTAGCCGCGCGGCTCGACCCGGTCCAGCACGAACCGCGGGCGCGGGCCGAGCACGTAGGGCACCTTGTCCTCCAGCATCAGCAGGCCGGTGGGCACCCGGGAGATGTTGTCCACCCGCAGGTGGACCCGGGCCTCCTGGCCGGCCGAGGCGCGGTGCGGGGCGAGCCGGCGCCCGCTGGCCACCCGGTAGCGGGTGCGCACCAGCAGCAGCGCGGCCGTCAGCGGCAGCGCGATCAGCAGCACGGCGACCCGCAGCAGGGCGCTCTGGCCCAGCAGGTAGGAGCAGAGCAGCGCGGTCACCCCGCCCGCCAGGAAGGAGCGGCCGCGGGTGGTCAGGCCGCGCGTCCCGGCCCGGAAGCCGGATGGGTCGTCCGGTGCCGCCACCTCAGGCCCTCCGTGCGGGGCCCGAGTACTGCGGGCCCTGCGGGCCGGGGATCGGCACCCGGCGGACCAGCTCGGCGACGATCTGTTCGGCGCTGCGGCGGCTCAGCTGGGCCTCCGCGGTCGGCAGCAGACGGTGTGCCAGGACCGGCACGGCCAGCGCCTGCAGGTCGTCGGGCACCACGTACTCGCGCCCGGCCAGCGCGGCGGCGGCGCGCGCGGCCCGGACCAGGTGCAGGGTGGCTCGCGGCGAGGCGCCCAGGCGCAGTTCGGGGGAGTTGCGGGTGGCGCCGACCAGGTCGACCGCGTAGCGGCGCACGCTGTCGGCCACGTGCACGGTGCGGACCACGTCGATCAGCTTGAGGATGTCGTGCGCGTGCGCGACCGGCTGCAGGTCGTCCAGCGGGGAGGCGCCGCCGTGCGAGTCCAGCATCGCGAGCTCGGCGTCCGGGCTCGGGTAGCCGATCGAGACGCGGGCCATGAAGCGGTCGCGCTGCGCCTCGGGCAGCGGGTAGGTGCCCTCCATCTCCACCGGGTTCTGGGTGGCGATCACCATGAACGGGGAGGGCAGCTCGTAGGTGGTGCCGTCGATGGTCACCTGACGCTCCGCCATCGACTCCAGCAGCGCCGACTGGGTCTTGGGCGAGGCGCGGTTGATCTCGTCGCCGACCACGATCTGCGCGAAGATCGCGCCGGGGCGGAACTCGAAGTCCATTCGCTGCTGGTCGAAGACGTTGGTGCCGGTCACGTCGGAGGGCAGCAGGTCGGGGGTGAACTGGATCCGGCGCACGGTGCAGTCCACCGACCGGGCCAGCGCCTTGGCCAGCATGGTCTTGCCGACTCCGGGGACGTCCTCCAGCAGCAGGTGGCCCTCGGCCAGCATCACGGTCAGCGCCAGGCGTACCGCCTCCGGCTTGCCCTCGATCACGCTCTCCACCGAGGCGCGGACCCGCTCGATGACTGCGCTCAGCTCGGGCAGACCCACCGGTGGCACCGCGACCGGCCGCGCCGGCCGCGGGTCGGCCCCGTGCCGGTCCAGGCCGGTCTGCTCGTTGTAGGTCGTCACCCGTTCGCTCCTCGCCCCGCTCCGTGCCGGTCCACCTGTCCGGGACCCGCCGCAGCCGCATTCTTCCCTGAGGGGTGGCCAGAAGTCACCCGAAGGAGCGACGCGTGGCCCGCATGATCGGTTGCGGGGCGAGCCGCGAGGTCAGTGGATCTCGCGGAGCAGGCCGGTGTGCACGTCGAAGACGAAGCCGCGCACGTCGTCCGTGTGCAGCAGGAACGGCGAGGTGCGCACCCGTTGCATCGACTGGCGCACGTCGGCGTCCAGGTCGAGGAAGGACTCCACCGCCCACTGCGGGCGCTGGCCGACCTCCCGCTCCAGCTCGTGGCGGAAGTCCTCGGTGAGGCCGAGCAGGCCGCAGCCGGTGTGGTGGATCAGCGCGATCGACCGGGTGCCGAGTGCGCGCTGGCTGATGGTCAGCGAGCGGATGGTGTCGTCGGTGACCACGCCGCCGGCGTTGCGGATCACGTGCGCGTCGCCCAAGTCCAGGCCGAGCGCGGCGAACAGGTCGAGCCGCGCGTCCATGCAGGCCACCACGGTGACCTTCTGGACCGGACGCGCGTCCATGCCGCCGTCCCGGAAGGTCTCGGCGTAGACGCGGTTGGCGGTGACGAAGCGATCGATGATCGTCTCAGTGGCCGGGGCGGTGGGATCGCCGGGGGACGACCGGTCAGGGGTCACTGTCATAGGTATGACGTTAGTAGGAATCTGTCGGTCATGGTCGCCGTGTGACGAATAACCCGGACCGGTGTGATGGAGCGCATAGGGCGCGCGTGGCGCGCGCGGGCGGCGCGGACCAGGCCGGTAGTCTGACGCTCCGTACGCAGCCCGCGGCCTCCTCCCGCTCCCGTGCCACCTGACGCACCTTCCCCGGCGCCGGGCGGCACCCCTTCCCCCCAGTGAGCGGGCGGGGACCCCGGGCGGCGTCCGGGCTCGCCGGCACCGTGGTCCAGAATGGGGCGAAACCACAGCTCCCGGCGCCCTGAGAAGGCCGGCGGGCGGCTTCCCGCTACCGAAAGGCGCCCGCGCGCATGGCCACTGGCACACCGGAACCCAAGCACGTCCCGGTCATGCTGCAACGCTGCATGGACGCCCTGGCCCCGGCGATCAGCACTCCCGGCGCCGTGGTGGTGGACGCCACGCTGGGTCTCGGCGGCCACAGCGAGGCGCTGCTCACCCAGTTCCCCGAGGTCAGGCTGGTCGCGGTGGACCGCGACCCGCAGGCGCTGCGGCTCTCGGCCGAGCGGCTCGCGCCGTTCGGCGAGCGCGCCACCCTGGTGCACGCGGTCTACGACGAGATCCCCGAGGTGCTGGCCGACCTCGGCATCGACCGGGTGCAGGGCCTGCTCTTCGACCTCGGGGTCTCCTCGATGCAGCTGGACGAGGCCGAGCGCGGCTTCGCCTACGCCCAGGACGCCCCGCTGGACATGCGGATGGACCAGACCCGCGGGCTGAGCGCGGCCGAGGTGCTCAACACCTATACACACGGCCAGCTGGCCCGGATCCTCAAGGTCTACGGCGAGGAGCGGTTCGCCGGGAAGATCGCCTCGGTCATCCTCCGGGAGCGCGAGAAGGAACCGTTCAGCAACAGCGCGCGTCTGGTGGAGTTGGTACGCAACGCGATCCCGGCGGCCACCCGGCGCACCGGCGGCAACCCGGCCAAGCGGACCTTCCAGGCGCTGCGGATCGAGGTCAACGGCGAACTGGAGGTGCTGGACCGGGCCATCCCGAACGCGCTGGAGGTGCTCGCGCTGGGCGGGCGGATCGCCGTGATGTCCTACCAGTCACTGGAGGACCGCCTGGTGAAGCAGTACTTCGCGGCGGGTGCCACCACCACCGCGCCGCCCGGGCTGCCGTTCATCCCCGAGGAGCACCAGCCCTGGCTCAAGCTGATCACCCGAGGTGCCGAACTGGCCACCGAGGCGGAGATCGAGGAGAACCGGCGCGCCGCTCCCGTCCGGCTGCGGGTGGCGGAGAGGATCCGCAGTACGGGAACCCGGGGCTAGCTGCCGTACGGGGGGACGAACGGGCGAGAGCGTGAGGGCGGACCGGGAGAACATGGTGCAGGCGGCCGGGAAGGGCATCCAGGAGGGCAGGCTGCTGCCGGGGCAACTGGGGCGGGCCCGGATCACCGTGCGCCCTGGGCGCCCATCGAGCGGCGGGCGCGGGCGCACCCCGTTCGTGGTGCTGACGGTGCTGCTGCTGGCGCTCGGGCTGCTCGGGCTGCTGATGCTGAACACCGCGCTGAACGAGGGCTCCTTCGAGCTGACGAAACTGCAGAACCAGACCACCACGCTGACGGACCAGCAGCAGCGCCTGCAGCAGCAGATCGACCATGCCGCCGCGCCCGACGCGCTGGAGCAGCGGGCCCGTCAGCTCGGCATGGTGCCGGGAGGCGACCCGGCCTTCCTGCTGGCCGACGGCAAGGTGCTGGGCAGCCCGTCGGCCGCGAAGGACAGTCCGCCGGTCAAGCGCTCGGGCGCCGACCTGTGGCCGGGCGTCGCCCAGCCGGGCGCCGCGCCCAGCCCGTCGGCCGCGCCCGCGCCCGCCGCCGGCCCGTCCGCCGCCCAGCCATCGACCGATCCGGCCACTGCCGAGGGGGCGCTGCGGGTCGACCCGGTCAGTCCCTCGCCGAGCGCCGGCCAGCGCACCAGCCCGACTCCCACCCCGAGCAGCAGCCCGAGCGGAAGCGCACGATGAGCACCCCACGCCGCCCCCAGAACCCCGGCGAGCGCCGCGCGCGCCCCGCTGCCCCGCAGCAGCGCGGGCCCGGCGAGGGCACCCGCAAGCCGGCTCCCCGCAAGGCCGCCGCCGCCAAGCCGCCGACCCGCCGGCCCGCCGCGCCCGGCAGCCGCCCGGCCGCCAAGCGCCCGGCCACCAGGCGCCCGGGCCCCGGCAGCCGTCCGCAGCCGCGCCGCCTCAAGCTCGCCGACCCCAAGCGCCGGCTGCGGGTGGTGCTGATCTCGCTCGCGGTGGTCTTCTCGCTCTTCGCCGCCCGGTTGATGCAGATCCAGCTGTTCGACGCGGGCACGCTCGCCGCCGACGCCAGCACCTACCGCTACGTCGACGTCGCGCTGCCCGCCACCCGCGGCGCGATAACGTCCGCCGACGGCACGGCCCTGGCCACCACCGTGGACGCCTACGACATCACCGCCGACCCGACCATGTTCACCCAGGACGCGCTGCACATCGCCGACGGCCCCGATCAGGCCGCCGGCCTGCTGGCCCCGATCCTGAACATGCCCCGGGACAAGGTGGCGGCCAAGCTGCGCGCCAAGACCAGGGGCATCACGCTGGCCCCCCGGCAGACCCCGCAGATCCGCAAGCAGATCATGGACCTGCGCACCGCGCTCACCAAGAAGGTCGACACCAAGACCTGCCGGGCCCAGAAGGCGCTCACCGCCAAGCCCGTCGGCCAGGGCGGCCGGACCACCATCGACGAGAGCTGCGCCAACCCGCTGGAGGGCGTCTTCTCGCAGGACACCACCAACCGCGTCTATCCGGCGGACGGCCTGGCGGCCAACCTGGTCGGCTTCGTGAACGGCGAGGGCGCCGGGGCCGGCGGCCTGGAGCAGCAGTACCAGAAGCAGCTGGCGGGCCAGGACGGCCACCGCACCTCCGCGGTCTCCGGCAGCCAGCCGATCCCGACCGGCGGCGGCACCACCGAGAAGGACCCGGTGCCCGGCAGCGACGTGCGGCTGACGATCGATCCGGACATCCAGTGGGCCGCCCAGCGGGCCATCACCGACCAGGTGACCGCGGCCGGCGCGGAGAAGGGCTACGTGGTCGTCCAGGACGTGAAGACCGGTCAGATCCTGGCGATGGCCACCTCGCCCGGCTTCAACCCCAATGACCTGAGCACCGCCGGCCCGGACGAGCTGGGCAACCCGGCCCTGCAGGACGCCTACGAGCCGGGCAGCACCGCCAAGCTGATGACCATGGCCGCCGTGCTGGACAGCGGCGCCGCCACCTGGGACACCCACGTGACCGTCCCCGGCACGCTGACCCGGGCCGGCCAGGTCTTCCACGACGACGTCGACCACGACACCTGGTACCTGACCTTGAACGGGGTGCTCGCCAAGTCCTCCAACATCGGCACCATCGAGGCCGCCGAGCACCTGGGCAAGGACCAGCAGCAGTCGAACCGGATCCTCGGCGGCTACCTGCAGAAGTTCGGCATCGGCCAGCCCAGCGGCCTGAACTTCCCGGGAGAGACCCGCGGCATCCTGGCCAACCCGGCGACCTGGCAGGGCACCCAGCAGTACACCATCCCGTTCGGCCAGGGTCTTTCGGTCAACGCGCTGCAGGCCACCTCGGTGTACTCGACCATCGCCAACGGCGGGGTGCGGGTGGCGCCCAGCCTGGTGGCGGGCATCACCGGACCGGACGGCCGGTACACCCCGGCCGTGCCCGGCGCGCAGACCCAGGTGGTCAAGCCGGAGACGGCCAAGACCCTGGAGCAGATGCTGGAGTCGGTGGTCACCGACGACCAGGGCACCGGCAACACGGCCCAGATCCCCGGCTACCGGGTGGCCGGCAAGACCGGCACGGCCAACCGAGTGGACCCCAGGACCGGCAAGTACAACGGCTACACCGCCTCCTTCATCGGCTTCGCGCCGGCCGACGCGCCCCGGCTCACGGTCTCCTGCACGATCCAGAACCCGATCAACGGCCACTTCGGCGGCCCCCTGTGCGGACCGGTCTTCAAGCAGGTGATGGAGTTCGCCCTGAAGACCCTCCAGGTGCCGCCGAGCGGCAGCGCGGCGCCCAACCTGCCCGTCGACTGGAAGCCCTGAACCATGGCCACAGCTGTGAACCGTGTCACACCCGGGAGTGCCGAGGCCCGCCCGCCCCAGGCGGCGGCGGAAGGCTCGCTTGGCTTCTTCCACCCCGAGGCCGATAGCCTGCCCGCCGTGCCGAAATCAGACCAAACCCGCGTGAGCCCGCCCCGCCCGAGCGCGGTGCCGCCCGTCCCGCTCGCCGAGCTCGCCCAGATCCTGGGTGTCGCGGCGGCCGAGGGCGCCGCGGCGACCGGGATCACCGGGATCACCCACGACTCGCGCGCGGTCCGTCCGGGCGACCTCTACGTGGCCTTCGCCGGGGCCAACCACCACGGCGCCGCGTTCGCCGGCCAGGCCGCCGCCGCAGGGGCCCTGGCGGTGCTCACCGACCCGGCGGGCGCCGAGCAGGCGGGCGGCCTCGCGGTGCCGCTGCTGGTGGTCCCGAGCCCGCGCGCCTTCATGGGCGCGCTGGCGGCCCGGATCTACGGCGACCCGTCGCGGGCACTGCTGACCATCGGGATCACCGGCACCAACGGCAAGACCACCACCTCCTACCTGGTGGAGGGCGGCCTGCGCGGCGCGGCCCGTACGCCCGGGGTGATCGGCACGGTGGAGATGCGGGTCGGCACCGAGCGGATCAAGAGCGAGCGCACCACCCCCGAGGCCACCGAGCTGCACGCGATCCTCGCGGTGATGCGCGAGCGCGGCGCCGACGCGGTGGTGATGGAGGTCTCCAGCCACGCGCTGGTCTTCGGCCGGGCCGACGGCGTCCAGTACGACGTCGCGGTCTTCAACAACCTGACGCCGGAGCACCTCGACTTCCACCCGGACATGGAGGACTACTTCGCGGCCAAGGCACGGCTGTTCGAGGTGGGCCGCAGCCGGGTCGCAGTGGTCAACCTGGACGACGCCTACGGGCGCCGGCTGGCCGCCGAGGCCGCGATCCCGGTCACCACCTTCTCCGCCAAGGGCGCCGCCGACGCCGACTGGCGGGCGGTGGACGTGCAGCTGGGCCCGATCGGCTCGACCTTCCGGGTGCTGGGCCCCGACGGCCGCCAGGCGGACGCCTCGGTGCCGCTGCCCGGCCCGTTCAACGTCTCCAACGCGCTGGCCGCGATCACCGCCCTGGTCACCGCCGGGCTGCCGCTGGCCGAGGCGGTGGCGGGGGTGGCCGCGGTGCCGGGCGTGCCCGGGCGGCTGGAGCGGGTGGACGCCGGTCAGGACTTCGTCGCGGTGGTCGACTACGCGCACAAGCCGGACGCGCTGCGGGCCGTCCTGGAGTCGCTGCGCGAGGTCACCAAGGGCCGGCTGCACGTGGTGGTCGGCTGCGGCGGCGACCGCGATCCGTTCAAGCGCGGCCCGATGGGGGCCAGCGCCGCCCGGCTCGCCGACACCGCCGTGCTGACCAGCGACAACCCGCGCTCGGAGGACGCCCTGGCGATCCTGGCCAGCATGCTCGGCGGCGCGGTCGAGGTCCCCGAGGACGAGCGCGGCGACGTGCTGGTGGTGCCGGACCGGGCCGCGGCGATCGCCGCGGCGGTGGCCCGCGCACACGCCGGCGACACCGTCCTGGTGGCCGGCAAGGGCCACGAGCTCGGCCAGTACGTGAAGGGCGAGGTCCGCCCGTTCGACGACCGGGAAGTGCTGCGCGCGGCCATCACGCGCCGGCATCCCGACCGAGGAGTGGAGCAGCCGTGATCGCACTGACCCTGGCCGAGGTGGCCGCCGTGACCGACGGGAAGCCGGCCGACGGCGCCGACCCGCAGGCGCTGGTGACCGGCCCGCTGGCGATCGACTCGCGCAAGGTGGCCTCCGGCGGCCTCTTCGCGGCCTTCCGTGGCGAGCAGGTGGACGGGCACGACTACGCCGAGCGGGCCGTGGCGGCCGGCGCGGTGGCGGTGCTCGCCGAGCGCCCGGTCGGCGTGCCGGCGGTGCTGGTCGCCGATGTCCAGGTCGCGATGGGCCGGCTCGCCCAGGCGGTGGCCGAGCGGACCGAGGCCGCGGTGGTGGCGCTGACCGGCTCGGTCGGCAAGACCAGCACCAAGGACCTGATCGCGCAGCTGCTGACCCGGCTGGGCCCGACCGTCTACACCGAAGGCTCGCTCAACAACGAGCTGGGCTTCCCGATGACCGCCACCAGGGTCGAGCCGGACACCCGCCACCTGGTGCTGGAGATGGGCGCCCGGCACAAGGGCGACATCGCCTACCTCTGCTCGCTGGCCCGGCCCGGCATCGGCCTGGTGCTCAACGTCGGCAGCGCGCACCTGGGCGAGTTCGGCTCCAAGGAGGGCATCGCCGAGGCCAAGGGCGAGCTGGTCGAGTCGCTGGGCGCGGACGGCACCGCGATCCTGAACGCCGACGACCCGCTGGTGCGCGCGATGGCCGGACGCACCCGGGCCAAGGTGGTGACCTTCGGGGAGAGCGCGGGCGCCGATGTCCGCGCACAGGACGTTCGCCTCGACTCCACCGGCCGTCCATCGTTCACGCTGACCACCCTGGCCGGTTCCGCGCACGTCCAACTGCGCCTGTACGGTGAGCACCACGTCTCGAACGCCCTCGCCGCCGCAGCGGTGGCGATGGAGCTCGGACTGTCCGTCGACGACACCGCCACCGCCCTGGGCGAGGCGGGTGCGCTGTCCCGCTGGCGCATGGAGGTCGTCGACCGGGCCGACGGTGTCACCGTCGTGAACGACGCCTACAACGCGAACCCGGAGTCCATGCGGGCCGCGCTGCGCGCGCTCGCCACGATGGGCGGCCGTGGCCCGGAGCGCCGCCGCACCTGGGCGGTGCTCGGCGAGATGCGGGAGCTCGGCGAGGAGAGCCTCGACGAGCACGACGCCATCGGGCGGCTCGTGGTTCGACTGGACGTCACCAAGCTGGTGGCGGTGGGCGGACGCGAAGCGGCCTGCATGGAACTGGGCGCGAGGAACGAAGGTTCGTGGGGTGAGGAGTCGGTGCTGGTGTCCGACGCGGACGCGGCGGTCGAGCTGCTGCGCGGTCAGCTGCGGCCAGGGGACGTGGTGTTGGTGAAGGCCAGTCGCTCGGTGGGCCTGGAGCGGGTCGCACAGGCCCTGTTGGCGGACGGTGCCACGCGGTGAAGCAGATTCTCTACTCCGGACTGATCGGCCTGGTGCTGTCGCTCTTCGGCACCCCCGCGCTGATCCGGGTGCTGGCCCGGCACGGCTACGGCCAGATGATCCGCGACGACGGCCCCAAGGCGCACCACAGCAAGCGCGGTACGCCGACCATGGGTGGCATCGCGTTCATCCTGGCCACCCTGATCGCCTACGCGCTGACCAAGGTGATCACCGGCGACCAGCCGCGCGCCTCGGGCCTGTTGGTGCTCTTCCTGATGTCGGGCCTGGGCCTGGTCGGCTTCCTGGACGACTACATCAAGGTGGTCAAGCAGCGCTCGCTGGGCCTGCGGGCCAAGGCGAAGCTGCTCGGGCAGTCCTTCGTGGGCCTGGCCTTCGCGATCCTGTCGCTGCAGTTCCACGACCCGCGCGGGCTGACCCCGGCCTCCACCCACCTGTCCTTCATCCAGGACTTCAGCTGGTCGATCGGCCCCGTGCTGTTCGTCATGTGGGCCTACTTCATGATCGCCGGCATGTCGAACGGCGTGAACCTGACGGACGGTCTGGACGGCCTGGCCACCGGCGCCTCGGTGATGGTCTTCGGCGCCTACGTCTTCATCGGCGTCTGGCAGTACGGCCAGTCCTGCGACCGGTTCGTGACCGCGACCGCCAACTGCTTCGAGGTCCGCGACCCGCTGGACCTGGCGGTGGTGGCCTCGGCGCTGATGGGCTCGTGCTTCGGCTTCCTGTGGTGGAACACCTCGCCGGCCAAGATCTTCATGGGCGACACCGGTTCGCTGGCGCTCGGCGGCGCGCTCGCCGGTCTGGCGATCTGCTCGCGCACCGAGCTGCTGCTGCCGCTGCTCGGCGGCCTCTTCGTGATCATCACCCTGTCGGTGATCATCCAGGTCGGCTCGTTCCGGCTGACCGGCAAACGGGTCTTCAAGATGGCGCCGCTGCAGCACCACTTCGAGCTCAAGGGCTGGAGCGAAGTGCTGATCGTGGTCCGCTTCTGGATCATCCAGGGCCTCTGCGTGGCCGTCGGCCTCGGCATCTTCTACGCGGGCTGGGTGAGCCAGTGAGCACCGACGCCGTCGCCTGGCCCGGCCTGCCGGTCGTGGTCGCGGGCCTGGGCGTCTCCGGGATCAGCGCCGCCCGGGTGCTGCACCGGCTGGGCGCCGAGGTCACCGTGGTGGACGGCGGCGACAGCCCGGTCCTGCGGGACCGGGCGGCCGAGCTGACGGGCATTGAGGTGCGTCTCGGGGACGGTGACACGCTTCCCGAGGGGACCCGGCTGGTCGTCACCTCGCCCGGCTGGCCGCCCAGCAGCCCGCTGTTCGCCGCCGCCGAGGCGGCCGGGCTGCCGATCTGGGGCGACGTCGAACTCGCCTGGCAGCTGCGCGAGCCGCTGCCCGGCACCGGCGAGCCGGCCCCCTGGCTGGCCGTCACCGGCACCAACGGCAAGACCACCACGGTCCAGATGCTGGCCTCGATCCTCACCGCGGCCGGCAAGCACACCGCCGCCGTCGGCAACGTCGGGGTCTCGGTGCTGGACGCCGTCCTCGCGGGTTTCGACGACGCTGCCGGCACCGGCGAGCGCCCGTACGACGTGCTCGCCGTCGAGCTCTCCAGCTACCAGCTGCACTGGGCGCCCTCGCTGCGCCCGCACTCGGCGGCCGTGCTCAACCTGGCGCCCGACCACCTGGACTGGCACGGCTCGATGGCGGCCTACGCCGCCGACAAGGGCCGGATCTTCCAGGGCAACCAGGTGGCCTGCGTCTACAACCTGGCCGACCCGGCCACCGAGGAGCTGGTCCGCGAGGCCGACGTCGAGGAGGGCTGCCGGGCGATCGGCTTCGGCCTCGGCACCCCCGGGCTCTCCCAGCTCGGCGTGGTGGAGGGCCTGCTGGTGGACCGCGCCTTCGTCCCCGACCGGGCCAAGAACGCGGCCGAACTCGGCGCGGTGTCCGACGTGAACCCGCCGGCCCCGCACAACATCGCCAACGCCCTGGCCGCCGCCGCGCTGGCCCGGGCCTACGGGGTGGACGCCAAGGCGGTGCGCGACGGCCTGCGGGCCTTCCGCCCCGACGCGCACCGGATCGCGCTGGTCGCCGAGGTCGACTCGGTCAGCTACGTTGACGACTCCAAGGCGACCAACACCCACGCCGCGGCCGCCTCGCTGGCGGCCTATCAGCCGATCGTGTGGATCGCCGGCGGCCTGGCCAAGGGCGCCACCTTCGACGAGCTGGTCAAGGGCGCTGCGAGCCGGCTGCGCGCCGCGGTGCTGATCGGCGAGGACCGCGGGCTGATCCGCGAGGCGCTGGCGCGACACGCCCCGGATGTACAGGTGATCGAGCCGGCCGAGGGCCAGACTGGCGCGACGGCGATGGCGGAGGTGGTACGGGTGGCCGCCCAAGTCGCCCGGGCGGGCGATACCGTGCTGCTGGCCCCGGCCTGCGCCTCGATGGACATGTTCACCAGTTACGGCGAGCGGGGCGACCTCTTCGCCGAGGCGGTGCGAGGGCTGACGCAGTAGAACCGGGCACATCGGAGAGGGGCAGGCACGCGTGGCGGGTCAGGGCAAGGCGGACACGGCCGCGCCGCCGGAGCGCGGCCCCTCCCCGGCGCTGATCTCGGCGACCAGCACGGTCTTCAAGACCGAGGGCCTGACCGGACGGCTGCGCGCGCTGCGCGAGCGGCTGCGCTGGTTCCTGAACCGCCCGCTGACGCCGTACTACCTGATCCTCGGCTCGACCTCGCTGCTGCTGGTGCTCGGCCTGATCATGGTCTTCTCCTCCTCCAACATCACCGCGATCCACCAGGGCCTGCCGGGGCTCTTCTACTTCCGCAAGCAGCTGGTCGCGGTGCTGCTCGGCTCGGTGCTGCTGGTGGCCGCCGCCAGGGTGCCGGTGGCCGTGCACCGGGTGCTGGCCTACCCGGTGCTGCTCGGCTCGATCGGGGCCATGGTGCTGGTCGCCATCCCCGGCATCGGGATGACCGTCAACGGCAACCGGAACTGGCTGAACTTCGGCTTCTTCCAGGTCCAGCCCTCGGAGTTCGCCAAACTGGCGCTGCTGCTCTGGGGGGCCGACCTGCTGGCCCGCAAGCAGAAGGCCGGCACCCTGACCCAGTGGAAGCACCTGCTGGTGCCGCTGGTGCCGGGCGCCCTCCTGCTGCTGCTGCTGATCATGCTCGGCGGCGACATGGGGACCTCGATGATCCTGGTCGCCATGGTCTTCGCGCTGCTCTGGATGGTCGGCGCCCCGCTGCGGCTCTTCGTGGCCACCCTGGGCATCGCCGTGGTCGCCTGCACCGCGCTGATCATCACCGTGCCGCACCGGCTGGACCGGCTGGCCTGCATCGGCACCACCAAGCCGGACGCGGCGCACGACTGCTTCCAGGCCCTGCACGGCCTCTACGCCTTCGGTCTGGGCGGGCTGTTCGGGACCGGACTGGGCGCCGGCTACGAGAAATGGGGCCAGCTGCCCGAGGCACACACCGACTTCATCTTCGCCGCCACCGGGGAGGAACTCGGTCTGGTGGGGACGCTGTCAGTGATCGGTCTCTTCGCGGCACTAGGGTATGCGGGTATCCGAGTGGCCATCGGCACGAAGGACTCCTTCGTCAGGTATGCCGCGGGAGCCGCCACCACGTGGATCATGGCCCAGGCCATGATCAACCTGGGGTCGGCGCTGGGACTGCTGCCCATCGCGGGCGTACCCCTCCCGCTGTTCTCCTACGGCGGGTCCGCCATGCTGTCGGCCATGTGCGCACTCGGGATGCTGCTCTGCTTCGCTCGCAGCGTCCCGGGGGCGAAGGCGGCACTTGCCGCCCGGAGCTCGAAGTCCCGGTTCAGGACAGGTCTGCGCCGGGTGCTGCCACGACGAACCACAGCGCGCCCGGCCGCCCGGCCGCCGCGCAGGGAGCGGTGATTTTCGGTGCATGTCGTACTCGCCGGCGGGGGTACCGCAGGACACATCGAGCCGGCCATGGCGCTCGCGGACGCGCTCCGCAGGCATGACCCGAGCATCGGCATCACGGCGCTCGGCACCGAGCGCGGCCTGGAGACCCGGCTGGTGCCGGAGCGCGGCTACCAGCTGGAGCTGATCCCGGCCGTGCCGCTGCCGCGCAAGCCCACCCCCGAGCTGATCACCGTGCCGGGCCGGCTGCGCGGCACCGTCCGGGCCGCCCAGGAGATCATCGAGCGGGTCAAGGCGGACGCCGTGGTCGGCTTCGGCGGCTACGTCGCGATGCCCGCCTACCTGGCCGCCAAGCGGGCCGGGGTGCCGATCGTGGTGCACGAGGCCAACGCCCGCCCGGGCCTGGCCAACAAGATCGGCGCCCGGTACAGCGACTTCGTCGCCGTCTCCACCCCGGACAGCAAGCTGCGGGACTCGCGCTACATCGGCATCCCGCTGCGCCGCACCATCGCCACCCTGGACCGCAACGCGGTGCGCCCCGAGGCCCGGCACTACTTCGGCCTCGACCAGCGGCTGCCCACCCTGCTGGTCTCCGGCGGCTCGCAGGGCGCGCGCCGGCTGAACGAGACCGTCCAGGCGATCGCCCCGCGCCTGCAGCAGTACGGCGTGCAGGTGCTGCACGCGGTGGGCCCGAAGAACGAGCTGCCGCAGATCGACGACATCCCGGGGATGCCGCCCTACCGCGCGGTGCCCTACCTGGACCGGATGGACCTGGCCTACGCGGCCGCCGACCTGATGCTCTGCCGGGCCGGCGCGATGACGGTGGCCGAGCTGGCCGCGGTCGGGCTGCCGGGCTGCTTCGTCCCGCTGCCGATCGGCAACGGTGAGCAGCGGCTGAACGCCCAGCCGATGGTCAAGGCCGGCGGCGGCCTGCTGGTGGACGATGCCGAACTGACCCCGGACTGGGTGCTGGGCAACGTGCTGCCGGTGCTCACCGACCCGCAGCGGCTCTGGGACATGAGCCGGGCGGCCGGCGAGTTCGGCCGCCGGGACGCCGACGACCTGCTGGTCGGCATGGTGTACGAGGCGATCGACGCGGCCCGGGGCGGTCGCCGACGTGGTTGAGCGGCTCGACGCCGCGCTCGTCGAGGAGGCGGCGGAGGACGACGAGGAGGAGCGGCCGCCGCTGCGCCTGTCGCGCCGCGGGATCCTGGTGCTCAGCGGGCTCGGCGCGGCCGTGCTCGGCCTGCTGGGCTGGCTGTTCTTCTTCTCCTCGGTGCTGGACGTCCGCACCGTCGCCATCCAGGGGCTGCAGAACGACCAGCTGACGGTCGACCAGGTGCGCGCAGCGATAGGGCCGGTGCAGCACGGGCCGTTGTCCCGGGTCGACCTGGACGCGGTGCAGCGCCGGGTCCAGGCCGTTCCCCGGGTGGCGAAGGCCGAGGTCTGGCGCGGCTGGCCGCACACCCTGCGGGTGAAGGTGATAGAGCGTCAGCCGGTGGCAGCTGTCAAGGGCAATGATGGAAAGTTCACTCAGATGGATGCATCTGGGGTGAGTTTCGCCACCGAACCGACGCCGCCACCCGGCGTTCCTGTGGTCGAACTCCAGCTGAGCCAGCCGGCCCAGGATGCGATTTCGGCCATTCCGCAGAGCGCGCTGGTCCAGGGCGCGGTCCGGGTGGCCGCCGGGCTGCCGGCCGAAGTCGCCAAGCTGGCCCCCTCGTTGCTGGTTCGTTCGTATGACGACATCGAGTTGAGACTGGCCGGTGGGACCACCGTGCGGTGGGGGAGTCCGGAGCGGACCGACCGCAAGGCGAGCGTGCTGATCGCACTGCTGAAGCAGAAGGCGGCGAACTACGACGTCAGCGCTCCGGATGCCCCGGCGATCTCCGGGTGAGTCCGGATCCGGTAGGTTCTGTACTCCCGGGGGGCTTTACCGCGTGATTCGCCACTGTTGACGATTCGTCGGTGATTCCCCGACCCTGGGTGCTCCACCCCGGTGCCCAACGCCGGACGGTGATCACATAGGCTCAAAAGAAAAAAGGGAAGCTCGGCGTGTTCGTTGAACACGGACCCGCTCGGCACTTAGTGTCCTGTGTCACCAGGCTGTGCTCCACAGTGATCTGAGGCATCTTCACGATGTGGCACGGGCACAGCATGAACTCTCAACGTCAAGTTTAGGGTTCGGGTCGGCGGTCTCAATTTCGGACAATCAGTCAGAAACCGGGCTCCCCACCCATCGACATCCGTCGGCATCTTGGTTCGAAGCCGACCCGGACATCCGAGGCGAGAGGCCTTCGACGTGGCAGCACCGCAGAACTACCTCGCAGTCATCAAGGTCGTCGGTATCGGCGGCGGCGGTGTCAACGCCATCAACCGGATGATCGAGGTCGGTCTGAAGGGCGTCGAGTTCATCGCGATCAACACCGATGCCCAGGCCCTCCTGATGAGCGACGCCGACGTCAAGCTCGACGTGGGCCGCGAGCTGACCCGGGGCCTCGGCGCCGGCGCCAACCCCGAGGTCGGCCGCAAGGCCGCCGAGGACCACCGCGAGGAGATCGAGGAGGTCCTCAAGGGGGCCGACATGGTCTTCGTCACGGCCGGCGAGGGCGGCGGCACCGGCACCGGCGGCGCGCCGGTGGTCGCCAACATCGCCCGCTCGCTCGGCGCGCTGACGATCGGCGTGGTCACCCGCCCGTTCACCTTCGAGGGTCGCCGCCGGGCCAACCAGGCCGAGGACGGCATCGCCGGGCTGCGCGAGGAGGTCGACACCCTCATCGTGATCCCGAACGACCGGCTGCTCTCCATCTCCGACCGCCAGGTCAGCGTGCTGGACGCGTTCCGCTCGGCCGACCAGGTGCTGCTCTCCGGTGTCCAGGGCATCACCGACCTGATCACCACCCCGGGCCTGATCAACCTCGACTTCGCCGACGTGAAGTCGGTCATGTCGGACGCCGGTTCGGCGCTGATGGGGATCGGCTCGGCCCGCGGCGAGGACCGGGCCAAGGCGGCGGCCGTGATGGCCATCTCCTCCCCGCTGCTCGAGGCCTCGATCGACGGTGCGCGCGGCGTGCTGCTCTCCATCTCCGGCGGCTCCGACCTCGGCCTCTTCGAGATCAACGAGTCGGCCCAGCTGGTCAGCGAGGCCGCGCACCCCGAGGCGAACATCATCTTCGGTGCGGTGATCGACGACGCGCTCGGCGACGAGGTCCGGGTCACCGTGATCGCGGCCGGCTTCGACGGCGGCCAGCCGCCGGCCATCGTGCGCGACCCGGTGGTCAAGGCGACCCCGGCGGCGCCCACCGAGCGTCCGACCACCCGGCCCTACGGTCAGATGGGCTCGGTGACGGGTCGTTCCGAGGACGGCGGCAGCACGGCGTCGGCCGCGGCCAAGGCCGACACCGCGCACGCTGCGCCGGTGCCGCCCCAGGTGCAGCCGTCCCGACTGCCGTATGTGGACAGCCAGGCCGAGGAGTTGGACGTCCCGGATTTCCTTAAGTAATTTGTAGGAATTTCCAGAATATTCTGCGGGGCTCGATGCCCACTCCGGCCGATGAGGCCGGAGTGGGCATCGTCGTGTGTGATAGGCAGTGAATATGACGAACCAGCAGTTCACCGGGCTTCCGGCAGCCGACCGCCTCGCCGAGCTCCGGGCCGGCCTGGCGGCCGTCGAGCACCGGATCGAGGCCGCCTGTGCGGCGGCCGGCCGGCCGCGCTCGGCGGTGGCGCTGATCGTGGTGACCAAGACCTACCCGGCTTCGGACACCCGGCTGCTGGCCTCGCTCGGCGTGCGCGAAGTGGCCGAGAACCGCGACCAGGACGCCGCCCCCAAGGCCGCGCAGTGCGCCGACCTGCCGCTGACCTGGCACTTCGTCGGACAGTTGCAGACCAACAAGGTGCGCTCGGTGGTGCGCTACGCACACCATGTTCACTCGGTCGACCGGGAGCGGCTGGTCACAGCGCTGGCTGACGCGGTGTCGAAGGCCGAACGGCCGCCGCTCGGCTGCCTGGTACAGGTGGCGCTCGACGCCGAGCAGCGCGGCGAGGGAGCGCAGGGCCGGGCCGGGGTGGCTCCGGAGCAGGTGCTCGCGCTGGCCGACAAGATCGCCGGGACGCCGGGCCTGCGCCTGGACGGGGTGATGACGGTGGCTCCGCTCTCCGGCCCGCTGGCCGGCGACCCGGCGGCCGCGTTCGAGCGCTTGGCGGAAATCGCAACCGGCGTACGCGCGGCCCATCCTGCTGCCACGATGGTCTCGGCGGGAATGAGCAATGACCTGGAGCAGGCGATCGCGGCCGGAGCGACACATGTACGCGTCGGTACGGCGGTGCTCGGTGCGCGGTCGCGGCTCGGGTAACGTCACCGGGTAGTAGATCAGACTGCAGGACAAATCAGGACAATGCACCGATTCGTCCTGCGGTCGCCAAACTGAAATGCTTGGCAACCCAAATCGTGGATCGTATGTCCGCGGCCACGCTCATGAACTGACGGACCATCGGCACAGAGTAGCCGAGATCTGACGGGATGTGAGCGGACCGCGGGTCCGGAAGCCCACCGTACTCGACGGGAGCGGGTTTCGCGGGCCCGGCCGGTGACGAAGCCGATCCACCACAGAGCGGAGGACAGGAGCATGGCCGGCGCAATGCGCAAGATGGCGGTCTACCTCGGCCTCGTGGAGGACGAGACGTACGACGGCCAGGGTTACGACCCGGACGACGACTACGACACGGACCCCGAGCCGATCCGGACCGGGCGGACCGAGGACATTCCCCGGCCCGCCGCAGCCGCCCCGACGGCACAGGTCGCCTCGATCGCACCCCAGCCGGTGCCGGCCGCGGTGCCGATCCGGCAGGACCCGCCGCGGATGGCCCCCGTGTCGTCCATCACATCCGAACGCCGTCAGAACCTGGAGAAGAGTGCGCCGGTGATCATGCCCAAGGTCGTGAACGAGCGGGAGCCGTACCGCATCACCACGCTGCACCCGCGGACCTACAACGAGGCCCGTACCATCGGGGAACAGTTCCGTGGCGGGACCCCGGTGATCATGAATCTGACCGAGATGGACGACACGGACGCGAAGCGGCTCGTAGACTTCGCGGCTGGACTCGTCTTCGGTCTGCACGGCAGTATCGAGCGCGTGACGCAGAAGGTGTTCCTGCTGTCTCCTGCTAACGTCGATGTCACGGCGGAGGACAAGGCTCGGATCGCCGAGGGTGGGTTCTTCAACCAGAGCTGACCCGGCCACGACGTCATGTGTGGACCTGATGGACAGTGAGTGACCCAGCAGTCGCAGAACAGTAGTCGCAGAACAGTAAGAGCAGTTCAAGAGCAGGCAGAGCCGGAAGAAGCTGGGAGAGGGATACCCGATGGGGATCGTGGGGGCAGTGCTCTACTACGCACTGACCGTCTTCCTGGTGATTCTGTTGTTCCGCCTGGTCATGGACTGGGTCTTCCAGTTCGCCCGCTCGTGGCGACCCGGCAAGGCCATGGTGGTGGTCCTGGAGGCCACGTACACTGTCACGGATCCGCCACTGAAGCTTCTTCGGCGGTTCATCCCGCCGTTGCGTCTCGGGGGCGTGGCGCTCGACCTGTCCTTCTTCGTACTGCTGATCATTGTGTATTTCCTGATCTGGCTCGTGCAGCAGCTGCCGTGATGAGCGATGCGGCGGGATGCCAGTGTGCCGACGATCACGTTGAGGTGAAGAGATGCCGTTGACCCCCGAGGACGTTCGGAACAAGCAGTTCACGACCGTCCGCCTGCGCGAAGGCTATGACGAGGACGAGGTCGACGCCTTCCTCGACGAGGTCGAAGCCGAACTCACCCGGCTGCACCGCGAGAACGAGGACCTGCGGGCCAAGCTGGCCGCCGCGACCCGGGCCGCCGCGCAGAACCAGGCGAACATGCGCAAGGAGCAGCCGCAGGACGCGCCGCGTCCCGGTGGCCCCGTGCCGGCGGCCATATCCGGCCCGCCGGTCCCCGGCCAGCAGGGCCCGGGCCAGCAGCAGCCGCAGCAGCAGATGGGCGGCCAGCCGCTGGGTCTGCCGTCCGGCGCTCCGCAGCTGCCGCCCGGCCAGGGCGCGCCGATGCAGGGCCAGATTCCCGGCCAGCAGCAGATGCAGCCCATGCAGCAGATGCAGCAGCAGGGCATGCCGCAGCAGCAGATGGGCACCATGGGCGGCCAGCAGCAGCTGGTGCAGCCGATGGGTGGTCAGATGCTGCAGCCGATGGGCGGCCAGATGCAGCAGCAGATGGGCCAGCAGCAGATGGGCCAGCAGGGCATGCCGCAGCAGATGGGCACCATGGGCGGCCAGCAGCAGCTCGCCCCGATGGGTGGTCCGCTCGGCCAGCAGATGGGCGGCCCGCTCGGCGCTCCGATGCAGCAGCAGGGCCCCGGCGGCGACAGCGCGGCCCGCGTGCTCGCGCTCGCTCAGCAGACCGCTGACCAGGCGATCTCCGAGGCCCGTTCCGAGGCCAACAAGATCGTCGGCGAGGCCCGCAGCCGCGCCGAGGGTCTGGAGCGCGACGCCCGTGCCAAGGCCGACGCGCTGGAGCGGGACGCGCAGGAGAAGCACCGCGTCGCGATGGGCTCGCTCGAGTCGGCGCGCGCCACGCTGGAGCGCAAGGTCGAGGACCTGCGTGCCTTCGAGCGCGAGTACCGCACCCGCCTGAAGTCCTACCTGGAGACCCAGCTGCGCCAGTTGGAGTCGCAGGCCGACGACTCGCTCGCCCCGCCGCGGATCCCCGCCACCGCCTCGCTGCCGCCGGCCGCGTCGTCGATGGCCTCCACCGGCGCCCCGTCCTTCGGCGGTCAGCCGTCCTTCGGCGGGAACCAGTCCTTCGGTGGCAACCAGTCGTTCGGCGGCGGCAACGCCCCGTCCTTCGGTGGTCAGCCCTCGGGCAACGGCGCGCCGCAGATGGCCCCGGCCGGGATGACCCAGCCGATGGCCGCGGTCCGCCCGCAGCCGCCGCAGCCCATGCAGCCGATGCAGCAGGCCCCGGCGCCGATGCGCGGCTTCCTGATCGACGAGGACGGCGACAACTAAGGTCTCCGTCACACCGAGGCGCGTGCCCCGGGCTCCTGCGCTGAGCCTGGTGTGCGCGTCCCGGTGTTCCACACGCATGAGGGTGCCCCCACCGTGCCGCGGTGGGGGCACCCTCATGCGTGTGGTCAGATGCCCCGGATCAGGAGCCGGCTCTTCGGGAGCGTGGCCGCGTAGGCCTTGAGGTCTTCGGGATCAGAGGTCAGGATCGCGGCGCTTCCGTAGCGGGCAGCGGTCATGACGACAAGAGCGTCGACCACATCGGGACGCTTCTTGGGTGGCAGTGCGGCCTGGCCCAGTATCACGCCGACGCGCTTGTACTGGTCGAGGTCGTAGTCGGTGACCACCTCGCAGTCCTTCAGGTACATCCCCAGCGTGAACTCGGTCGCGGCGCCGCGCCGCCAGACCTGTGCCACGACGGGGCCGGGCACGATGGGAGTGTGGGAGCGGAGCACGCCACTGTGGAAGCTGGCGACAGCGGAGCTGCGGTTGGCGAGGCCGATGAGCATCCCCGTGTCGTAGACGACGGCCTCGGTCATGCGACGTCCCGGTGGCTCTCCGGAGCAAAGAACGAGTTCAGCTGCTCGTGGACCTCCAACTCCAGCTCAGGATCGACCGGGATCGGCTCGGGTTGCGCTGCCTCCATCGCAGCGATCTCCGCGTCGATCTCCGCGAAGATCTCCTTCTCACGGTTCTTCCTCCGCACGACCTCCATCGCGGCGGACGTCATGAAGGAGGAGACGTCCTCACCGAGCTGGGCGGCGGTTCTCTTGATCTGCTCGGCAACGTGGTCGTCCATCGAGATCGAGAAGCGGGTCTTGGCCATGCAGAAAACGTAACACCGTGTGTGATTCTGCTCCAAGGGAGAAGCGCGACTGCCACTCCAACGAGTGGCAGTCGCGCTCCTGTCCGATTCGCTACGCCTTGCGCAGCTGGAAGGTCAGACCCGCGCCTTCGTCGGTGAAGCTCTCCGAGGCCCAGTCGGCTTCGCCGGCGGCGAAGTCGGTGGCCAGGACCTCGTCGGCGACCAGGGTGGTGTGTTCGGTGATCGCCGCCGCCGTCTCGGTGTCGGTGGACTGCCAGCGCAGCACGATCCGGTCCGAGACGTCCAGGCCGGAGTTCTTCCGGGCTTCCTGGATCTGGCGGATCGCGTCGCGGGCGGCGCCCAGCCGCCTGAGCTCCGGGGTGATCGCCAGGTCGAGCGCGACCGTGGCGCCGGACTCGTTGGCCACCGCCCAGCCCTCGCGCGGGGTTTCGGTGATGATCACCTCATCCGGTGAGAGGCTGACCGTCTCCTCGCCCATGACCACCGAGGTGGTGCCGGCGGCCCGCAGCTCGGCGGCCAGCACGGCGGCGTCCGCGGCGGCGACCGCCTTCGCCACCTCCTGCACGCCCTTGCCGAAGCGCTTGCCCAGCGCGCGGAAGTTGGCCTTGGCGGTGGTGTCCACCAGCGAGCCACCGACGGCCGCCAGCGACTCCAGGGTGGCGACGTTCAGCTCCTCGGCGATCTGCGCGCGCAGGTCGGCGGGCAACTCCTCCCAGCCCTGGGCCGCGATCAGCGCGCGGGACAGCGGCTGACGGGTCTTCACCCCGGACTCGGCGCGGGTGGCGCGGCCCAGTTCGACCAGGCGACGCACCAGCGCCATGTGCCGGGACAGCGCACCGTCGATCAGCGACTCGTCGGCCACCGGCCAGGAGGCCAGGTGCACCGAGGCCGGGCCGTGCGGGTCGACCGGCACCACCAGGTCCTGCCAGACCCGCTCGGTGATGAACGGGGTCAGCGGCGCCATCAGCCGGGTGACCGTCTCCAGCGCCTCGTGCAGGGTGGCGAGCGCGGCGGCGTCGCCCTGCCAGAACCGGCGACGCCCGCGCCGCACGTACCAGTTGGAGAGGTCGTCGACGAAGCCGGAGAGCAGCTTGCCGGCCCGCTGGGTGTCGTAGGCCTCCAGTGCGGCATCCGTCTCGCGGACCAGGGTGTTCAGCTCGGAGAGCACCCAGCGGTCCAGCTGCGGCCGGTCGGCGGGGCGCGGGTCCGAGGCGCTCGGCGCCCAGCCCGCCGTGCGCGCGTACAGGGCCTGGAAGGCGACGGTGTTCCAGTAGGTGAGCAGGGTCTTGCGCACCACCTCCTGGATGGTGCCGTGCCCGACCCGGCGGGCCGACCACGGCGAGCCGCCGGCGGCCATGAACCAGCGCACCGCGTCCGCGCCGTGCTGGTCCATCAGCGGGATCGGCTGCAGGATGTTGCCCAGGTGCTTGGACATCTTGCGGCCGTCCTCGGCCAGGATGTGGCCCAGGCAGACGACGTTCTCGTAGGACGACTTGTCGAAGACCAGGGTGCCGACAGCCATCAGCGTGTAGAACCAGCCGCGGGTCTGGTCGATCGCCTCGGAGATGAACTGGGCCGGGTAGCGGCTCTCGAACAACTCCTTGTTCTGGTACGGGTAGCCGTACTGCGCGAACGGCATCGAGCCCGAGTCGTACCAGGCGTCGATCACCTCGGGCACCCGGACCGCGGTGCCGGAGCAGGTGCGGCAGGCGAAGGTGACGTCGTCGATGTAGGGGCGGTGCGGGTCCAGCTCGCTCTGGTCGGCGCCGGTCAGCTCGCTCAGCTCGGCCAGCGAGCCGACGCAGGTCAGGTGGCCCTCCTCGCAGCGCCAGATCGGCAGCGGGGTGCCCCAGTAGCGGTTGCGGGAGAGCGCCCAGTCGATGTTGTTGTTCAGCCAGTCGCCGAAGCGGCCGTGCTTGACCGTCTCCGGGTACCAGTTGGTCGCCTCGTTCTCGCGGATCATCGCGTCCTTGACGGCGGTGGTCCGGATGTACCAGGACGGCTGCGCGTAGTAGAGCAGCGCGGTGTGGCAGCGCCAGCAGTGCGGGTAGCTGTGCTCGTACGGCAGGTGGCGGAAGAGCAGGCCGCGCGCCTGGAGGTCGGCCACCAGGGTCTCGTCGGCCTTCTTGAAGAAGACGCCGCCGACCAGCGGCACATCGGCCGCGAAGGTGCCGTCGGCCTCGACCGGGTTGACCACCGGCAGGCCGTAGTTGCGGCAGGTGGCGAGGTCGTCGGCGCCGAAGGCGGGCGACTGGTGCACGATGCCGGTGCCGTCCTCGGTGGTGACGTACTCGGCGTTCAGGACGTAGTGCGCGTCCGGGATCTCCACCAGGTCGAACGGGCGGCGGTAGGCCCAGCGCTCCATCTCGGCGCCGGTGAACGACCGGCCGGTCACCTCCCAGCCCTCGCCGAGCGCCTTGCCGACCAGCGGCTCGGCGACCACCAGCTGCTCGTTGCCGTCGGTGGCCACCACGTAGGTGACCTCGGGGTGCACGGCGGCGGCGGTGTTGGAGACCAGGGTCCACGGGGTGGTCGTCCAGACCAGCAGCGCGGCCTGGCCGGCCAGCGGGCCGCTGGTCAGCGGGAAGCGGACGAAGACCGAGGGGTCGACCACGGTCTCGTAGCCCTGGGCCAGCTCGTGGTCGGACAGGCCGGTGCCGCAGCGCGGGCACCACGGCGCCACCCGGTGGTCCTGGACCAGCAGGCCCTTGTCGAAGATCTGCTTGAGCGACCACCAGACCGACTGGATGTAGGACGGGTCCATGGTCCGGTACGCCTCGTCGAGGTCGACCCAGTAGCCCATCCGCTCGGTGAGCTTGGTGAACTCGCTGGTGTGCCGGGTCACCGACTCGCGGCACTTGGCGTTGAACTCGGCGATCCCGAACGCCTCGATCTCCGGCTTGCCGGAGAAGCCCAGCTCCTTCTCCACGGCCAGCTCGACCGGCAGGCCGTGGCAGTCCCAGCCGGCCTTGCGGGCCACGTGGTAGCCCTTCATGGTCCGGTAGCGCGGGAAGACGTCCTTGAAGACCCGGGCCTCGATGTGGTGGGCGCCCGGCATGCCGTTGGCGGTCGGCGGACCCTCGTAGAACACCCACTCGGGGCGACCCTCGGACTGCTCCAGGCTCCTGGCGAAGATCTTCTGGTCACGCCAGAAGCTCAGGATGCCGTGCTCGAGGACGGGCAGGTCGACCTGGGCGGGGACGGGGTTGTACGTGCTCACTGCGCCTCCGGCGGATGCGTGGACGGGCATTCCGACGGAGGGACGAGACGGCCAGGCGTCCCGCGGTACCACCCTCCTTGGCCGCCGCGACCTGCCGACGGCCCACTCCTTGGGCTTGCTGCCGGGTCTAGTAGGCCGCTCTCGCGGCCGTTCTTCCGGCGGCTCCGGGGTGATCTTCCCGCCGCGCACACCCCCGGGCTCGCACCGTCCCCGGGTCGCTCGTGGCTGCGTACGTCGGTACTCGTCCCATCTGCGCCTTGCCGGCCCAGTCTATAGGGCGGCGCAAGGCCATTTGCGCCATTGCCGCCGCACGTCACCGCGCGCCCGGGCGGTTAGGAAGTGACGATCTGGGCACAACTTTGTCAATGCCCAGGCACGGAGCTTCCTCGGCCGTGCCACCCCGGCTGCCCGGGTGGGAACACCGAGGGTATCGGTATGTCCCGTTGTGACCTGATTCGTTCAGGATTATCGTTCCGGCACCGGAGGCCGACGGGAACCGTCGGCCGTAGTCATTCGTAGATGGGGTCGAGCCATGGCTGAGAAGGCAACGGGCACGGGCACCGCCACCAGGCGGGCCCGAAAGGCCGTGGCGGGCGACCAAGGGGAGGGTTCCGTGACCACGACACGGCGGAAGACCAGCACCACCACCGGACGCGGCGCGGTGACCAGCCGTAACCACACCCCCGCCGCCACCGGCGCCCGGGCGGCGGTCGCGGCCGGCGCCGAGGCCGTCGACCCGGCCGACCTGCCGGTCCGCCCGGGCGAGGAGCCCTGGACGGCCGTCGAGGTCGCCGAGGTGCACGCCGAGCTCAACGGCGAGCTGGTCCGGCTGCGCGACGAGATCGACGCCGCCGAGGCGGCGATCACCGGCCTGATGCGCGACTCCAACGACGGGGCCGGCGACGACCAGGTGGACGCCGGCACCAAGAACATCAACCGGGAGAGCGAGCTGGCGCTGGCCAACAACGCCCGCGACATGCTCGATCAGACCGAGCGCGCGCTGCTCCGGCTGGAGGGCGTGGGTTTCGGGGTCTGCGAGTCTTGCGGCCAGGCGGTCGGCAAGGCCCGGCTGCAGGCCTTCCCGCGGGCCACTCTCTGCGTCTCCTGCAAGGCGAAGCAGGAGCGTCGCTGACCACGGCGGTCGAGGGGCGGTCGCCCCTCGGGGTCGAGTCGTCGCGGGCACCGCGTGCCGTACGCTCGACCCCGTAACGTCGGCCCTTCTCTCTCGGCAGCGGAGCGGATCATCACTACGCCAGGTTCTCCCCAGACCCAGGACGAGCCCACCGGGCCCGCCGAGGCCGCGGTGTCGGCGCCGACCATGCCGGTCGAGCCGACTGAGTCGACCGAGCAGGCTGAGCCGGCCGGTGCGAGTGCCGTCGGCGGGTCGGCCGCGGTGCGCCGTCGCCGGCTCGGGGTGCTCTTCTCGGTGGCGCTGCTCGCCTACCTGATCGACCTGAGCAGCAAGCTGCTGGTGGTGGCCAGGCTGGAGGGCCGTACGCCGATCAAGGTGATCGGCGACATGGTGACCTTCCAGGTGATCCGCAACCCGGGCGCGGCCTTCGGCATGGGCCAGACCATGACCGTGGTCTTCACCCTGATCGCGGCCGCCGTGATCGTGGTGATCTGGCGGATCTCGCGCCGGCTCTACAGCCTGCCCTGGGCGATCGCGCTCGGCCTGCTGCTCGGCGGGGCGCTCGGCAACCTGACCGACCGGTTGTTCCGCGCCCCCGGGGTACTGCGCGGCCACGTGGTCGACTTCATCTCGGTGCAGCACTTCGCGGTCTTCAACCTGGCCGACTCGGCCATCGTCTGCGGCGGCATCCTGGTGGTGCTGCTCTCGTTCCGCGGCAGCAACCCGGACGGGTCGACGCACAAGCCCGCTCCGAAGGGCGAATAGCGCCGTCGGTCGGTGCGGCATACTCGTACGGGTGAGTACCGCAGCGCAGATCCGTACGCTTCCCGTCCCCGACGGCCTGGAGGGCGAGCGTCTCGACGCCGCCCTCGCCCGCATGTTCGGTCTCTCGCGCACCAAGGCGGCCGAGCTGGCCGCCGAGGGCAAGGTCCGGATCGACGGTGCGACGGCCGGCAAGTCGGACCGGGTGATCGCCGGATCCTGGCTGGAGGTCGAGATCCCCGCGCCCGCCGCACCCGTGCAGATCGTCGCCGAGCATGTCGAGGGCATGCGGATCGTCCATGACGACCAGGACATCGTGCTGGTCGACAAGCCGGTCGGGGTCGCCGCGCACCCGAGCCCCGGCTGGACCGGCCCGACCGTGATCGGTCACCTGGCCGCCGCCGGCTACCGGATCTCCACCTCGGGGGCCGCCGAGCGCCAGGGCATCGTGCACCGCCTGGACGTCGGCACCTCCGGTCTGATGGTGGTCGCCAAGTCCGAGCGCGCCTACACCGACCTCAAGCGCCAGTTCCACGACCGGATCACCTCGAAGACCTACCACACGCTGGTCCAGGGCCACCCCGACCCGATGAGCGGCACGGTGGACGCCCCGATCGGCCGGCACCCCAGCTCGGACTGGAAGTGGGCGGTGACCCGCGAGGGCAAGCCCTCGATCACCCACTACGACCTGATCGAGGCCTACCGGGCCGCCTCGCTGCTGACGATCAAGCTGGAGACCGGCCGCACCCACCAGATCCGGGTGCACATGTCGGCGCTGCGCCACCCGTGCGTCGGCGACCTCACCTACGGCGCCGACCCGACGCTCGCCAAGCGGCTGGGGCTGGCCCGGCAGTGGCTGCACGCCGTCTCGCTGGGCTTCGAGCACCCGGGGGACGGCCAGTGGGTGCAGTTCGACAGCGAGTACCCCGAGGACCTGCGCACGGCCCTCGACGTCATCGCCGCCGAGAGCTGAGGCCCCCCGATGGAGAGCCCGGCGATGGAGATACGGACCGCCCGCACCGAGGGCGAGGTCGCGCTGGCCAAGCAGGTGCGGCACGAGGTCTTCGTGGTGGAGCAGCAGATCCCGGCCGAGCTGGAGTACGACGAGCTGGACGCCACCTCGACCCACCTGGTCGCGCTCGACCAGGGCGGCCGCCCGGTCGGCGCCGCCCGGCTGATCAGCGGCGAGCAGGCGCTGGCCCTGACCGGCGTCAAGGGTCGGGTGCTGCTCGGGCGGCTCGCCGTGCTCAAGCCCGCCCGGGGCACCGGGCTGGGCGCGGCCCTGGTCGGCGCCGTCGAGCGGGCCGGGCGCGAGCTGGGCGCCACCGAGTGCGAGCTGCACGCCCAGGTCCAGGCGATGGGCTTCTACGAGCGCCTCGGCTACACCGCCGAGGGCCCGGTCTACGACGACGCCGGGATCCCGCACCGCACCATGGTCAAGGTCTTCTGACCCGATCCCCCTGCTGGTCCGTCAGGCCGCCCCATTACTCTGGGGCGGCTCTGCACTGACCCGAACGGGGGATCTTGATGCGTTACCTGGTGCGTGACCGGATGTTCGCCTTCCACGAGGAGGCCTGGATCGAGACCGAGCACCGCGAGAAGGTCTGGCGGGTCAACAAGAAGCTGCTCCGGTTCCGCAGCACCTTCACCTTCGTGGACACCGACGGCACCGTGGTGGGCTCGATCGTCAAGAAGTTCTTCACCGTCCACCACACCATCCTGATCAAGCACGACGGCGAGGTGATCGCCAAGATCAGCAAGAAGCTCTTCAAGCTCTTCGGTGACCGCTTCAAGGTCAAGCTGCGGGACGGGCGGCGGCTGAAGGTCGTCGGCAACCTGTGGGACCGCGAGTTCGACATACGCGCCGAGGGCACCACGCTGGCCCACGTCTCGCGGCGCTGGTTCACCATCAGGGACGCCTACGCGGTGGACGTGATGAGCCAGCCGGATGCCTATCTCATGATCATCCTGGCGGTCTGCGTGGACCACATCCTGCAGGACGCCAAGGGCGAGAAGCTGACCAACTTCTGACGGCCGACCCCGGAGTGGCCGGCGGAGAAAGCCGGCAAAGCGTAAGAAATGGGCAGTTCGTCGCCGCCGGGCCGCCCTCCTGGCTGATTCTCAGAAGCCACGGATACGATCGCTATCCATGGACCTCCCCGGCCGCTGGCGGCGCTCGCGCACACGGAGCATGTTGACGCGCCGCCGGCTGCTGGCCAGCACGCTGGCCCTGCTCGTACTGGTCGGGCTCGGCGCGGTGAACGCCATCGCCAACACCCCGGTGACGGTCCGTCAGCAGGACCAGTTCCTCGCCATGCCCCAGGCGCCCGGCAGCGCCGAGCAGGTCTCGATCGACACCTCCTTCTTCACCACCGGCAGCAGCCCGCGCCCGGCGGTGCTGCTCGCCCACGGCTTCGGCGGCAGCAAGACCGACGAGGCGGACGAGGCCCGCAAGCTGGCCCGCTCCGGCTACGCCGTACTCACCTGGTCCTCGCGCGGCTTCGGGCACTCCACCGGGCAGATCGGCCTGGACTCGCCGGACGGTGAGGTGCAGGACGTCAAGCACCTGGTCGACTGGCTGACCGCCCGGCCCGAGGTGCTCAAGGACAAGCCCGGCGACCCGGTGGTCGGGATCACCGGCGCCTCCTACGGCGGCGCCATCTCGCTGCTGGCCGCCGCCGCGGACCCCCGGATCAAGGCCATCGCGCCGCGGATCACCTGGTGGGACCTGCCGCAGGCGCTCTTCCCGCAGAACGTCCAGGGCAGCAGCCCGGTCGACGGGGTCTTCAAGAAGCTCTGGGCCGGGATCTTCTTCACCGACGGCTCGGCCGGCGACCTGACCGCCTCCACCACCGGCAAGCCGGCCCCCTCGGAGAACACCACGGGGCCGGTGGGCTGCGGCCGCTTCACCCCCGAGCTCTGCGCGATGTACAACCGGGTGGCCACCGCCGGGCGGCCCGACGCCGCCGCGGTCGCGCTGCTCGCGAAGTCCAGCCCGTCGAGCTACGCCTCGCAGATCAAGGTCCCCACCCTGGTGGTCCAGGGCCAGCAGGACTCGCTCTTCCCGCTCGACCAGGGCGACGCGATGGCCAAGGCGATCGCCGCCAACGGCGCGCCGGTCTCGGTCGACTGGTTCGACGGCGGCCACGACGGCGGCACCGAGACCAGCGACCGGGTGGACGACCGGGTGATCTCCTGGTTCGACCATTATTTGAAAAATCGCGGCCTGAAGCATCAGAGCAACGACACCGGGCCGACCTTCCGGGTCACCCGCACCGGAGGCGTGGACTCCACCGGCTTCCAGGTGGTGCTGCGCGGCGCCGACGGCTCCCGCTACCCCGGCCTGGACGGCACCGCCGACAGCTCCGTCCAGCTGACCGGCCGCCCGCAGACCATTGCCAACCCGCCCGGCGGCGCACCGCCCGCGATCTCCACCGTGCCAGGGCTCGGCGCGCTCGCCCAGGCCGCCCAGCTGGGCGTCGGCATCTCGATCGACTTCCCCGGCCAGAACGCCGCCTTCGACTCGGCCCCGCTCAGCTCCGGACTCCAGCTGACCGGCAGCCCCACGGTGAGCCTCACCGTGCACGCCGACCAGCCCGACGCGGTGCTCTTCGGCAAGCTCTACGACGTCGGCCCCGACGGCAAGCAGACGCTCCCCGAGCAACTCGCCGCCCCGCTGCGGATCACCGGCGCCGACGCGCCCGACGGCAAGACCGTCACCGTCCGGCTGCCCGCCGTCGACCACGACTTCCCGGCCGGACACCGGCTGCGCCTGGTGCTCGCCAGCACCGACCTGGCCTACGCCTCGCCGAACCAGCCCGCCACCTACCAGGTGGGCCTGGCCAGCCCGCTCACCGTCCCCACCGACAACGCGCTGACCACCGAGGCCACCGCGCTGCCCGCCCGCACCTGGATCCTGCCGCTGCTCGCCCTGGCCGCGGCCGCCGTGCTGCTGCTGACCGGCCGTCGCCGCCGCGCGATGCCGCCGCCGGACCCGGCGCTCGCCGAGGTGCCGCTGCAGATCACCGGCCTGAGCAAGCGCTACAAGGGCGCCGCCGACCGCTACGCCGTGCGCGAGCTGGGCTTCACCGTCCAGCCCGGGCAGGTGCTCGGCCTGCTCGGCCCCAACGGCGCGGGCAAGACCACCACCCTGCGGATGCTGATGGGCCTGATCCGTCCCGACGAGGGCGAGATCAGGATCTTCGGCCACGCCGTGCGGCCCGGCGCCCCGGTGCTCTCCCGGGTCGGCGCCTTCGTCGAGGGCGCCGGCTTCCTGCCCCACCTGAGCGGCCGGGCCAACCTGGAGCTCTACTGGCAGGCCACCGGACGCCCCGCCGAGGACGCGCAACTGGCCGAGGCGCTGGAGATCGCCGACCTCGGCGAGGCGCTGGAACGCGCGGTGCGCACCTACTCGCAGGGCATGCGCCAGCGGCTGGCGATCGCCCAGGCCATGCTCGGCCTGCCGGACCTGCTGATCCTGGACGAGCCGACCAACGGGCTCGACCCGCCGCAGATCCGCGAGATGCGCGAGGTGATGATCCGCTACGCGGCCACCGGACGGACCGTCATCGTCTCCAGCCACCTGCTCTCCGAGGTCGAGCAGAGCTGCACCCACCTGGTGGTGATGGACCGCGGCCGGCTGGTCAGCGCGGGCGAGGTCGGCGAGATCGTCGGCGGCGGCGAAGTGTTGCTGGTCGGCACCCCCGCCGACTACCCGCCCGAGGAACTGGTCACGGCGGCCGACAAGGCGGCGGCGCTGCCCGGCGTCGCCTCGGTGGAGGTCGCCGGGCACGGGCTGCTGGTGCGGCTGGATGGCCTGACGGCCCATCAGCTGGTCGCCGAACTGGTCCGGCTGGACGTCCCGGTGGAGCGGGCCGGCCCGCACCGCCGCCTGGAGGACGCGTTCCTCTCGATGATCGGAGGGTCCGCGTGACCGGAACGCTTGCTGACCGAGCCGCCGGCTACCGCCCGCAGCACACCCTGCCGCTGCGGGTGGAGGCGCTGCGCCAGCTGCGCCGCCGCCGCACCCTGGTGATCGCGGCGGTGCTCTTCGCGCTGCCGTTCATCGTGCTGGCCGCCTTCCAGATCGGCGGCACGCCCACCCGGCCCGACCAGACCACCTTCGTGACGCTGGCCACCGCCTCGGGACCCAACTTCGCGGCCACCCTGCTCTTCATGGGCACCGGCTTCATCCTGGTGATCCCGGTCGCGCTGTTCTGCGGCGACACGGTGGCCGCCGAGGCCGGCTGGTCCTCGCTGCGCTACCTGCTGGCCGCCCCCGTGCCCCGGGGCCGGCTGCTCGCCAGCAAACTCACCATCGGGCTGCTCTTCTCGGCCGCCGCGATCGTGCTGCTGCCGCTGGTCGGCCTCGGGGTGGGCACCGCCGCCTACGGCTGGGGCGACCTGCGGCTGCCCACCGGCGGCAGCCTGCCGGCCGCCGAGGTGCTGCCGCGCCTGGCCATCGCGGTCGGCTTCGTGATCCTCAGCGAGCTGGTGATCGGCGCGCTCGCCTTCTACCTCTCCACCGCCACCGACGCCCCGCTGGGCGCGGTCGGCGGTGCGGTGTTCCTGGCCATCATCACCGGCGTGCTGGACGCCATCACGGCGCTCGGCGGCCTGCGCGAGTGGCTGCCGGCGCACTGGCAGTACGCCTGGGCGGACGCACTGCAGCCGCAGCTGGAGTGGGGCGGGATGGTGCAGGGGGTCTCGCTCTCGCTCTCCTACGCGGCGATCCTGCTGGCACTGTCCTTCCGGGGCTTCGCGCGCAAGGACATCGTGTCCTGAGCGATCATTGGACGTCCCCCGACGTCTGCTGATGGAGTCCCCGTGGCCCAGATCCTGCTCCTCCACTCCGCCTACGGGCTGCGCCCCGCCGTGACCGCCGCCGCCGACCGGTTGCGCGCGGCCGGGCACACCGTCCACGTGCCCGACCTGTACGACGGCCAGGTCTTCGAGGACATCGAGGCCGGCCTGGCGTACCACGAGCAGGTCGGCACCGACGAGCTGCTGCGCCGGGCGATCGGCGCGGCAGCCCCGCTGCTGACCCCCGGGACCCGGCTGGTCTACGCGGGCTTCTCGCTCGGCGGCGCGCTCGCCCAGAACCTGGCACTGGCCGACGAGCACGCGCTGGGCCTGCTGCTGCTGCACGGCACCTCGGACGTGCGGGACGAGGCCGTGGCGGAGATCCCGGTGCAGCTGCACGTGGCCGAGCCCGACCCGTTCGAGACCGAGGACTGGCTGAACGCCTGGTACCTGCGGATGCGCAAGGCCGGTGCCGAGGTCGAGGTGCACCGTTACCGGGGCGCCGGGCACCTGTTCACCGACCCTGAGCTGGCCGACTACGACGAGGAGGCGAGCGACGCGGCGTGGGCGGCGTCGCTCGCCTTCCTGAGCGAGCTGGACTCCTCGCTGGCGCCCTAGGTCCTGTCCGGCGGCTGACCGGGCGTCAGGGCGCCGGCGGGCCGTCCTGCGGGCGCGGCGGGTAGCCGTACGCCGGGGGAGTGGCCGGCGGCGCCGGCGGCATCGCGGGGGGCTGGGCCGGCGCCGGGGGCTGCATGGCGGGTGCGGCCGGTGCCGGGTAGCCCGGGGTGGGCTGCGGCGGGATCGGGGCACCGTAGCCCTGGGCGGGCGGCCCGCCGAAGCCGGGAGCCGCCGGCGCGCGGCCGGGGCCGGGCGGCGGGGCGAACTGCGGGGCGAAGCCGGCCGGGGCGCCGGGGCCGGGCAGGGCGGGGGCACTCTTGCTCTTGACCGTGGCGGCCACGATCACCGCGAAGAGCACCCCGAGCACGGCCTGGCCGATCACGTCCAGGTTGAGCAGCAGGTTCGATCCCGGCGAGGAGAACTCGTGCCGGGACTCGGAGTTCCCGGTCAGCTGCGCCACCACGGACATCACGTCGCTGTAGACGGCCACCAGCAGCACGGCGCTGCCGGCCGGGCGGACCCAGCCACCGCCGCTGAACGCCCCGATGATCATGGCGATCAGCCCGAGGTCGAACGCGGTGTTCCCGCCCACGTAGTAGACCGGGACGCCCTGGATGTAGTGGTCGTAGTTGATCCCCAGCGCGGTCGGCAGGTAGTTCACGCCGTCCCGGTTGAGGTCGAAGCCCAGGATCGCCAGGTCCAGCAGCAGGATCAGGATCAGCAGGACCGCCAGCCCGGGCAGCGCCGCGGCGCGCGGCCCGGCCGGCGCCCGCTGTGGCGTCGGAAAGCCTCCGACCGGCGGCGCATAGCTCATCGTCTCCCCCTCGAGGTGGGCGCGCCGCAGCCGTGCCACGGAATCTCGCGCGCGCCGAGACTAGCGCGCCGACGGGCAACCGGGGAACGCGGTCCGCTGGCTGCCCGTCAGACGTCCGGCTTCGAGGCTCAGGCGCTCCAGGCCGCCGGGCCGAGCAGCGTCTTCACCTCGCTGGCGAACGCGGTGTCCGGGTTGACCAGGAACCCCAGCTCGTAGAGCACGTCCCGCTGCCGACTGGTCGTCATCAGCCGCACCGGCACGTCGCCCGGGTGGGCCTGCAGCGTGAGCTTGAGCTCGCGCACCATGTTCGGGGTCACCTTGGGGTAGGGCACGGTGATCTGCACCGGCGGCTTGCCGCCGTGCTCGGCCGCCGAGATGTCCAGACTGGTGATCTCCTGGCCGAAGATGCTCAGCGCGCCGTCCCGCTCGTTGAGCCGGCCGCGCACCGAGATGACGTTGTCCTCGATCATCTGATCGGCCATCAGGTTGTAGGTGGCCGGGAAGAAGAGCACCTCCACCGAGCCGTCGCGGTCGGCCAGCGTGATGATCGCCCAGGCGTTGCCCGCCTTGTTGATCCGCCGGTCCACGCCGGTGATCAGACCGGAGAGCCGGACCTCGCCCTCGGTGCGGCCCGAACCCATCAGCTCGGCGATCGAGACGTCCCGGTTGCGGGCCAGGATGTGCTCGGCGCCGTCCAGCGGGTGGCTGGACACGTAGAGCCCGAGCATCTCGCGCTCCAGGCTGAGCAGTTGGCGGCGCGGCCACTCGCGGTCGGTGAGCTCGAAGTCCAGGCCGATGGTCGGGGTGTCGTCCCCCGTGTCCAGCGCGCCGAACAGGTCGTCCTGCCCGATCGCCTGCTGCTTCTTCACTCCGGTGACGGCATCGATCGCCTGCTCGTGCACGGCGACCAGCGACTGGCGGGTGTGGTTCAGCGAGTCGAAGGCACCGGCCTTGATCAGCGAGTCGACGGTGCGCTTGTTGCAGGCGACCAGCTCGACCTTGTCCAGGAAGTCCGCGAAGGAGGTGTACTTGCCCTTCTCCTTCCGGGTCTTGATCAGCGACTCGATCACCGGCACGCCGACGTTGCGCACCGCCTTGAGGCCGAACCGGACGTCGCTGCCGACGGCGGTGAAGTCGACCACGGACTCGTTGACGTCCGGTGAGAGGATCTTGATGCCCATCTGGCGGCACTCCGCCAGGTAGATCGCCATCTTGTCCTTGTCGTCGGCGACCGAGGTGAGCAGCGCGGCCATGTACTCGGCGGGGTAGTTCGCCTTGAGGTAGGCGGTCTGGTAGGAGACCAGCCCGTACGCGGCGGAGTGCGATTTGTTGAACGCGTAGCCGGCGAACGGGACCAGCACGTCCCACACCGCCTGGATGGCCTCGTCCGAGTAGCCGCGCTCGTGGCAGCCCGCGTGGAACGGGACGAACTCCTTCTCCAGGACCTCCTTCTTCTTCTTGCCCATCGCGCGGCGGAGCAGGTCCGCCTGTCCGAGGCTGTAGCCGGCCAGCACCTGGGCGGCTCGCTGCACCTGCTCCTGATAGACGATCAGGCCGTAGGTGGGGCCGAGGACCTCCTTGAGCGGCTCCTCCAGCTCCGGGTGGATCGGGATGATCTCCTGCTGGGCGTTCTTGCGCAGCGCGTAGTTGGTGTGCGAGTTCATGCCCATCGGGCCGGGCCGGTACAGCGCCGAGACGGCGGAGATGTCGGCGAACTCGGTCGGCTTCATCAGCTTCAGCAGCGCGCGCATGGGGCCGCCATCGAGCTGGAAGACGCCCAGGGTGTCACCGCGGGCGAGCAGTTCGTAGGTGGTCGGGTCGTCGATCGGGATCTTCTCGATGTCGACGTCGACGCCGCGGTTGGCCTTCACGATCTTGATGCAGTGGTCGATGATGCCCAGGTTCCGCAGACCCAGGAAGTCCATCTTGATCAGGCCCATGGCTTCGCACGACGGGTAGTCGAAGCCGGTGATGATCACGCCGTCCTTGTCCCGCTTGTGCAGCGGGATCAGTTCGAGCAGCGGGGTGGAGGAGAGGATCACGGCGGCGGCGTGCACGCCGGTGCCGCGGATCAGGCCCTCGATGCCGATACCGGTGTCGATGATCTTCTTGACGTCCGGCTCGTTGGCGTACATCGTGCGGATCTCGGTGCCCTCGTTGTAGCGAGGGTGCTTCTCGTTGAACAGGTCCGCCAGGGGCACGCCCTTGCCCATCACGTCCGGCGGCATCGCCTTGGTGATCCGGTCGCCCATGGCGAAGGGGTAGCCGAGGATGCGGCTCGAGTCCTTCACGGCGGCCTTGGCCTTGATGGTGCCGAAGGTGTTCACCTGGGCGGTGTACGCCTCGCCGTACTTCTCGGTGACGTAGCGCACCATCTGGTCGCGCTGGCGGTCGTCGAAGTCGATGTCGACGTCCGGGGGGTTGATGCGCTCGGGGTTCAGGAAGCGCTCGAAGAGGAGATCGTGCTCCAGCGGGTCGAGCTGGGTGATGCCGGTGAGGTAGGCGACCATCGAGCCGGCCGCCGAGCCACGGCCGGGGCCGACGGGGATGCCGTTGTCCCGGCCGTACTGGCAGATGTCGGCGACCACGAGGAAGTAGGCGTCGAACCCCATCGGGGTGATGACGCCCATCTCCAGCTCGATCCGGTCCAGCACCTCCTGGCTGGGGTTGTCGCCGTAGCGGCGCTGCAGGCCGGCCTGGATCTTCTGGCGGAGGAAGGAGGCCTGGGTCTCGCCCTCGGGTACGTCGAACTGCGGCATGCGGTCGACGTAGTCGAAGACCTCGCCGTACGGCTGGATCCGCTCGGCGATCCGCAGCGTGTTGTCGCAGGCCTCCGGCAGCTCGCTGAACAGCTCGCGCATCTCGGCCGGCGTCTTGATGTAGTAGCCGGAGCCACCGAACTTGAGCCGGTTCGGGTCGTCCTTGTTCTTGCCGGTGCCGACGCAGAGCAGGTTGTCGTGGGCGTCCGCCTGGTCCTCGGTCACGTAGTGCGAGTCGTTGGTGGCGAGCAGCGGCAGGCCGAGCTGCTTGCCCAGGCGCAGCAGGTCGGCGCGGATGTCCCGCTCGATGCCGAGACCGTGGTCCATCAGCTCCAGGAAGAAGTTCTCCTTGCCGAAGATGTCCCGGTAGGTGGAGGCGGCCTCGATCGCCTCCTCGTACTGCCCGAGCCGCAGCCGGGTCTGGACCTCGCCCGAAGGGCAGCCGGTGGTGGCGATGATCCCCTTGGCGTGCTGGGCCAGCAGCTCGCGGTCCATCCGGGGCTTGGTGTAATAGCCCTCCATCGACGCGAGCGAGGAGAGCTTGAAGAGGCTCCGCAGCCCGTCGGCGTTCTCCGCCCACATCGTCATGTGGGTGAAACGACCGCCACCGGAGACGTCCTTGCCGCCCTCGCCGTCCGTGTTGGCCGGCCGCTTGCCGCCGGGGGACCAGAACACCTGCTTCTTGTGGAAGCGCGACTCGGGGGCGAGGTACGCCTCGATACCGATGATCGGCTTGACCGAGCTGCCCTTGGACTTCTGGAAGAACTCGTATGCCCCGAACATGTTGCCGTGGTCGCTCATCGCGATCGCGGGCATCCCCTGACGCTCGACCTCGGCGAACAGCTTGCTGTTCTTCGCCGCCCCGTCGAGCATCGAGAACTCAGTGTGAACATGCAGGTGCACAAAGCCATCTGGCACAGGGGTCTCCAGTCATCCACCGCCGGGAACATCCACCCTAATAGGGCGACGGGGGGAACCACGCCGCCCTCGAGGTGCCCGTGGGGGAGGAGGGGTATCCCGGCCCAGCTCAGCGGCGAGATCCTGGACTCGGCAGCGGTCCGGACCGATCAGCTGCCTGGGCGTGCCGCCTTCAGGACGCGCCCTGCGGTTTCGTCCTCGTCCAGCTTGAGGAGCGCTCCGATCAGGTACGAGCGCATCTGGTGGATCACCTCGCCCGGATCCGCGGTGACCGCGACCGGCTGGACCTCCTCCCGCATCGCAGGGTCCACCAGGGCCTGAGCCAGCACCTCCTGCGCGAGCTGCTCGGCCACCCAGTGGTAGGTGCGCTCCTTGAACGCGACCGTCAGGTGCAGGGACGGCTCGTCGCCGACCGTGTACGGGGAGTGGAGGTAGCCGCGCGGCAGCCAGAACACGTCGCCCGGCTCCAGGGTGTAGGTCGCCTTCGGCGGGGTGTTCGCCAGGAAGTGCAGCTGCTCCTCGGTGAAGCCGTTGGTGTGGTACGAGCCGTACTCCAGGACCGGGTTCGTCACGAACGGGTCGTGCACCGGCCAGGCCTTGCTGCCGGACAACTGCAGGATGAGCGTGACGTACGGGTCGTAGTGGTACTTGAGACCCTGCGCGCCGGCCGGTGTGAGGTAGGCGTTGACGTGGACGCCGTACCCGGTCTCGTCCTGCAGCTCGCGGTAGAGCTCGGCGATCGACGGGATGAGCGTCTCCAGTGCGCGTAACGAGATCGTCCCGCCGCTGTCCAGGTGGCCGCGCAGCGCTCCCTGTCGGGGCATGTCGCCGTCGGCGTAGCTGCTGCGCTCCAGGATCTTGCTGTCCTGGAGCAGCGAAACGTTGCGAGTGGCCAGGCAGTCGGAGTTGATCAGCCGGTCCACGTTGGTGAGCGTCAGCAGGTGCTCGAACGCGACGGGGTCGCGGTGGTATCGCCTGGGCTCGCGCGGCCAGCTGGTCAGGACTTCCTCGGGGTTGTCGATCAGTGACTTCAACGACATCGGGCACTCTCCTTGCCGGATGGGTGGGCAGGGGCATGGGGCGCCCAGGAATCGCTGGGCGCCCCACACCACTGCTGGTTGTGGGCTCGTCAGGCCTTGCGCTCCTGGGCGAGCCACGCTTCGGCGAAGCTGGTGATCTCGTCGCGGCTCATGCGCAGCTCGCGGCCCGCGCCTTCCGGCTTGGTGTCGCCCAGGGCGTAGCCGCCACCGGCCAGCTCGGCGACGCTGATGCAGTCCTCCATGGAGCCGTCGTTCGTCCCACCGCCGCACAACGCCGCGAACGGGCCGGAGACCGGGCGGTCATACAGGTTGTCGTTCATCGCTTCCTCCACCTTCTCGATGTCCACCGCGAGTTGGTATCCGCTCGCGGAGCTGTTGAGGTGATGCACTGGTCGATGGCCGGGCGGGCGCGGTGCCGTGGCGCGACTGCGCTGGGCCAAGCCGCCCAGATAGCGGGAGGCCGTGGAGGGCAGGACGAACTGCGCCCACACTCGCTTTCCGGCAGGTGTCTGCTCACTGCCGTGGCGGCTCGCCAGCTCGGCCACGATGCTCAGACCGCGGCCGTCCTCATCCGTCGTTTTCGCGATGCGCGGCTGCGGCTGTGCAGCACTTCCGTCGTGCACCTCGAACGTCAGCAGGAGCCTTGTCCGCTGGTAGTCGGTATACAGGCGGACGTTCACTGTTGGGCTGCTGCTGTGGCGAATCGCATTGGTCAGCAGCTCGGAGGCGACGAGGATCACGTTGTCCTGCTTGTCCTCGCTCGCGCCGAGGTCCCAGCGCTCCAGGGCCTTGGCCACGTTCAGGCGACCGACCCGGACCGAGCAAGGATCGCGGGGCAGTTGGATCTCGAATCGGTGGCGCTTCACTTCGGCTCGACCTCCAGGCCATGCTCGGTCCTGCCCCTGGTGGGGATTCGCCGCCGCTGGGTCACCGACTCCAGTTGGCGCTGCATCGGGTCCGCGCTGGTGGGGACCGGCCGCAAGCGGATCGGTACGGTGTCACCGAGGAAGCCGCTGGCGGCAGCGGCGAGATTCCGGCGCCGCCCAGCCTGCCCGAAGCTTCTCCGCATGATGACCTCCTGGTAGCGGCATCGCTGCTGACAGTTACGAGTCTGGCAGCGAAAAAGGCCTGAACTATCAAGGATTCTTGATAGTTCAGGCCTGTTGGCGGAATATCAGATTCCAGCCCAGTGAGCCAAGTTGGCGAGTGAGTCCGGGACTGTGCGCCGAGCCGATAGCAGGCCGGCGATGGTGTCCCGCGCGGTCGGGTGATAGCGGGTCTGCTGAGGGGCCACCTTGCGTGCCTTCAGCATGCTCGCCAGTGCGTCTTCGGTCTTTCCGGTCAGGAGCTCGGCACGGGCCACCTCCGAATAGTGGTGCGCGGCGCGGGAGTGTGCCCAGCCATCAGGAATGCGGATGCCGCGCGCGGTCTCCACCGCTCGGCCCGGCTGGTCGAGGTCGGCCAGGACGCTGACGTGATGCACGTCGACATTCACCGGGCTGAAGCTCAGCCAGTACACCTCGTCCGCCGGGCCGGTGAGGGCTGCGATCCGGCGTGCCTCGTGGATGTGCTGGATCGCCGTCGGCTCGTCCTTGGCCCGCGCTGCCACGACGGCGGCTCCGAGGTGAAGTTGGCCGGTGACCGCATCGCGGACGCGTCCGGCGGGCGCCTGGGCGAGGTGGTCGAGCCCGGTGGCGATGAGTCGTTGGCTCACCGCTGACTGGCTGGAGCGCATGTAGGCGAGGGTGCGGAGGTACTGGCGCACCCCAGACCACACAGGGTCGCTGGCTCGCTGTGCCGTCCACTCCAGCCGGTCCAGGGCAATGACGCTCAGGTCGGAGTAGCCGAGCTTCGTGGCCACGTCGTAGGCGGTGCGGTAAAGGGAGGCCAGAGTCAACCAGGCGGCATCGCTGGGCTCTTGGTAGCAGAGTGCCGTGGTCATCTCGATGAGCGCGGGCAGTTCTGCGGCGACCCGCTTCAGGTCGGTCTGCCGCATGCGCGCGCACAAGTTCTCGGACTTCCGGTGCAGTTCGGTCAGGGATTCCGGCTGGACATCGGCGATGACGCCCAGATCGTAGAGGTCGAGTGCATCACGGATCGGCTGGATCAGGCTGTCCAACTCGTCCTGTCGCAGCTCGGCCAAGTACGGCTGTCCGACCAGGTCCGCCACGGGCACGCGCAGTACCTGGGCCACCGCTGAAAGGAAGGAAGGGCTGGCCGGCACGACCCCTTGTTCAACCTTCGCCAACAGGCTGGAGGAGACCAGCGCGTGGTCGGCCAGTTCAACCTGGGTCAGGCGGCGCAACTTGCGGAACTTGGCGATCCGGGTCCCGGTGTGCTCTCCGTCGGGCTTGGACATCTGCTCCCCTTTCCCGTGCATCTACCGGGAACGGTACAGCAGTTGACAAGGGCGGGAGGGCTAGAAGCCGAGCGGCTATTTCGTATAATCCGCTATTTTATGAAAAGTCATCAGGTGGGTTGGTTTGCTGTTAGCTTCGAGATGTGAAGGCCAAGCCGGTGAAGCGGGCGTTCAAGTACCGCTTTCACCCCACCGATGAGCAGGCAGCCGAGCTGACCCGCACGTTCGGCTGTGTCCGCAGGGTCTACAACTTGGCATTGGACGCCCGCACAACTGCTTGGTCCCAGCGCCAAGAGCGAGTGAACTACAACGCCACCTCGGCGATGCTCACCGACTGGAAGAAGACGGCTGAGCTGTCGTTCCTCGCCGAGGTGTCGTCGGTTCCGTTGCAGCAGGCGCTGAGGCATCTGCAGGCGGCGTTTGCGAACTTCTGGGCAGGCTGGGCCAAGTACCCCCAGTTCAAGTCGAAGCGGAAGACGCGCAGGGCGGCGGAGTACACCAGATCCGGGTTCAGATTCCGTGACGGGTGTTTGACGTTGGCGAAGATGGCGGGCCCGCTGGACATCGTGTGGTCGCGCCCGCTGCCCGAAGGGGCGGAGCCCTCCACGGTTACCGTGTCACAGGACAGCGCCGGACGCTGGTTCGTGTCGATGCTGTGCGAGGACGTGAGCGTCAAGCCGCTGCCGGTCGTCGACGCGGTGGTGGGCATCGATGTCGGCATCACCGCGCTGCTCACTCTCTCCACTGGGGAGAAGATCGCCAACCCTCGATACGAGAGGAGGGAGCGCGAGCGACTGGCGAAGGCGCAGCGGAACCTCGCGAAGAAGGAGAACGGCAGCCGCAACCGAGACAAGGCCCGAGTGAAGGTCGCGCGCGTCCACGCGCGGATCGCCGACCGCCGTCGGGACGGCCTGCACAAGCTGACCACTCGACTCGTCCACGAAAACCAAGTGGTCGTGATCGAGGACCTGTCGGTCCAGAACATGCTGAGAAACCGCACACTCGCCCGTGCCATCAGTGATGCCGCGTGGTCGGAGTTCCGGTCGATGCTGGAGTACAAGGCCGGTTGGTACGGGCGAACGGTGATCACTGTCGAACGCTGGTATCCGTCGACCAAGACCTGCTCCGGCTGCAGGTACGTCAAGGCGAGCGTACCTCTGGGCGAACGCACGTTCCGGTGTGGGCGCTGCCCTCTTGTCCTCGATCGGGACGTGAATGCGGCCCGGAATATCAAAGCCGCCGGGCTGGCGGTGTTGGCCTGTGGAGCTGCTGTAAGACCCCAACGGAGGATTCCGAGAGGGCAGTCGGCGATGAAACAGGAACCCCGGCGGGCGACCGTCGCGGGACTCTCCGCTGCTTAGGGTGGCGAGGAAGTCAAGTAGTAGCCCTCCATGATCTCGTCGGTGTGGTCCTTGGGCCGATAGCGGAAGGCTGAGGCATGGTCGAGTCCAGGATTCCCGAGCGGCAGGCCCAGCTGCTGAAGCACGCGCAGAAGCTGACGCCGCCATCGGGCTGGAAGGTCGAGGTCTCCGGTGACGAGGTCATTGTGACGGCTGCTCCCTCGGTGATCCATCAGCGCAACCTGCTCATGGTGCGCGAGCAGTTCGACGCCCGTCGGCCGGCCGAGCTGATGCCCAGCGAGAACACCGACCTGGCGTCGCCGCACACCGGCAAGCTGCGCAACCCGGACCTGACGTACATCCCGTTCGCGGTGGTCGAGCTGGGGGCACCGAGGTCCCGGCCGAGGCGGCCGCGATCGCGGTGGAGATCGTCTCGCCGTCGAATCCGGAGAACGATCTGGTGGGCAAGGTCCGGGACTACCCGCTGATGGGGATCCCCGTCTACTTGCTGATCGATCCGCGACTGGGCGCGATCACCTTGTACTCCGAGCCGTCCGGCGGGGTCTATCACCGGCAGTGGACCGCCGTGTTCGGTGATCGCGTACCGGTTCCCGATCCGTCCGCGTTCGACCTGGAGACCGGTGCCCTGATCCGCTACCCGGCCTGACCGCGTCCGCCGCCGAACGACGCTCGGCCGGACCCTGGTGGGTCCGGCCGAGCGTCGTTCCGGGGGCCTCAGGCCTCCTTGACCACCACGGTCTTGGCGGCCTTGTCGTGCAGGCACTGCTGGTAGGGCTTGTCCCAGAGCAGCCAGAGCATGTTGAGCAGGCTGAACAGGCTGCCGATGCAGTAGACCGCCTGGGGCAGCCCGTAGACCGCCGCGCGGGTCCACAGTTCGTTGTCGGTCGGGCGGGCGCCGTGGGCCAGGGAGACGACGCGGAGCTTCATCACCTTCTTGCCGACGGTCTGCTGGTTCTGGGTGAGCAGCATCGCGATCTCGTAGAGGAAGACCAGGGCCGCGCCGAGGATGCTCGCGACGATGCTGCCCACGGCGGTGGCGGCGACGAACTCGATCAGGAAGATCGGGATGATCAGCACGGCGAGGTCGATCAGCCGGGCCACGAAGCGGTCGCCGGCGGAGGCGAGTTGCCGGGTGCCGGGGGCGGGCGGGCCGTAGGGGTTCGGGGGTGCCAGCCAGC
The DNA here is from genome assembly GCF_041262605.1 of Kitasatospora sp. GAS1066B. NCBI lineage: Bacteria > Bacillati > Actinomycetota > Actinomycetes > Kitasatosporales > Streptomycetaceae > Kitasatospora > Kitasatospora sp. GAS1066B. The sequence continues at coordinate 14,891 of NZ_JBGCCO010000017.1, read as the reverse complement.
CGGGTGCCTGCTGGCCGTAGCCGGGCGCGGCGTAGGGCTGCTGGCCGTAACCGGGCGGCTGCTGGCCATAGCCGGGTGCCTGCTGGCCGTAGCCCGGCGTGCCGTAGGCCTGCTGGTCGTGGGGCGGCTGCTGGCCGTAGGGGTTCTGCGGGTCCGACGGGTAACCGTAGCCCGGAGGTTGGTCGTTGCTCATGAAGCCGCTCGCTTGTCTCGTGGGGACCTGCCCAGAGAAGTTCTATCCGTGTGGGGAGGTCGCGAAAAGACTTTGATCACAACTGTTATGCGAACAACACGTTGACCTGAACGGACATCAACTCCGCAGCACCGTCGGCAGCGCGTCGCGCACCGCCGCGCCGAAGGCGGTGATCGCCGGGTGGCCGGCGGCGCCGTGGCGGAAGGTGATGGCGGTGCGGCGGGACATCGGCAGGCGGTGCAGGTGGACGGTGGGCGGCGGGTCCAGCAGGCCGAGTTCGGGGACCAGGGCGGTGCCCTGGCCGGCGGCGACCAGGGCGAGGACGGTGACGAAGTCGTCGGCGCGGTGGCGGATCCGCGGGCTGAAGCCGGCCGCCTGGCAGGCGCGGATGGTCATCGCGTGGCAGAGCGTGCCGGGCGTGGCCAGGATCCACGGGTCGGCGGCGTGGGCGGCCAGGTTGCCGGGGTCAGAGGTGCAGGTGGCCAGGTACATCGCCTCGGCGAACAGCGGCTCGCCGGCGATGCCGGGCTCGACGGGCGCGGGGACGAAGTCGTAGTCGTGCACCAGGGCGACGTCCAGCTCGCCCGCGCGCAGCAGGTCGGCCACGCCCGCCGGGTCGACTTCGGCGACCATCGGTTCCAGCTCGGGCCAGCGCTCGGCGAGCAGCATCAGGGCGGGCGGGATCACCACCCGGGCGGCGGACGGGTAGGTGCCGATCCGCAGCGGTCCGGCCGGACCGTGCCGGGCCTCGGCGAGCTCGGCCGAGGCCTGCTCCAGGTGGGCCAGCACGGCCTCGGCGTGCCGGACCAGGTTGTGCGCGGCCGGGGTGAGCGCCACCCGCCGTCCGGTGCGCTCCAGGAGTGCGACCCCGGCCTCGCGTTCGAGTGCGGAGAGCTGCTGGGAGACGGCGGAGGGGCTGAAGGCCAGCGCCTCGGCGACGGCGGCGATGGTGCCCCGGTGGGCCAGCTCCCGTAGGAGCCGCAGACGGCGGACATCGAGCATCAGCACAGCTTACGGTTCACGGTGGAAACGCGAACTGGACCTGTACAGCGGTCGGCGGCGAGGATCGGGCCATGAGCCACCCACTGCACGGAAGCCAGTCACTGCACGGGATCCTCGTCCCGCTGATCACTCCGTTCACCGCCGCCGACACCGTCGCCCTGGACGCGCTGGAGCAGCTCGCCCACGGCGTGCTGGACGAGGGCGCGGCCGGGCTGGTCGCGCTCGGCACCACCGGCGAGCCCAGCGCCCTGGACCCGGCCGAGCGGGCCGCGGTGGTCGAGCTCTGCGCCCGGGTCTGCCGCGAGCGGGGGGCCGCGCTGGTGGTCGGCGCGGGCGGTGGCGCCCGGGAGGGCCTGCGGGCGCTGGCCGAGCTGGGGGAGCGTCCCGAGGTCACGGCCTCGCTCACCCCGGTGCCGGTCTTCGTGCGGCCCGGGGCGGACGGGGTGCTCGCCTACTTCGAGCACCTGGCAGCCCGCAGCCCGGTGCCGTTGATCGCCTATCACATCCCGCACCGCACCGGTCAGGCGCTGGACGCCGAGACGCTCTGCGCGCTCGCCCAGGTGCCGGGCCTGGCGGGTGTGAAGTACGCCACGGGGGCCCTCGATCCGCAGGCCGTCGCCCTGCTGGCCGCCGCGCCGCCCGGCTTCGCGGTGCTGGCCGGCGACGACGCCGTGCTGTCGCCGCTGCTCGCGCTCGGCGCGGCGGGCGGGATCCTGGCCTCCGCGCACCTGGCCACCGGGCGGTTCGTCGCGCTGGCCGACGCCTGGCGGGCCGGAGATCTGGTGCGGGCCCGGGAGTTGGGGCACCGGCTGGCCGCGCTCTCGGCGACCGCGTTCGCCGAGCCGAACCCGACCGTGATCAAGGGCGTGCTGCACGCCCAGGGTCGGATCCCGAGCCCGGCGGTGCGGTTGCCGCTGCTGGCCGCGAGCTCGGCGAGCGTGGACCGGGCGCTCGCGGTGCTCGACCCGCTGCTCGCGCCGCAGCTGTCCACCAGGTGAATACCGTGCGGAGAAAGGCCAGGCAGCGGGCAAGATGAAGCAGAGCAGTAGACCGGAGGAGGAAGTACGGATGAAGATCGGCATCGTGGGTGCCACCGGCCAGGTCGGCGGCGTGGTCCGGGAGATCCTGGCGGAGCGGTCGTTCCCGGTGACCGAGCTGCGGCTGTTCGCCTCGGCCCGTTCGGCCGGCAAGACCCTGCCGTGGCAGGGCGGTGAGGTGACGGTGGAGGACGCGGCCACTGCCGACTACACCGGTCTGGACATCGTGATCTTCTCGGCTGGCGGCTCGACCTCCAAGGAGCTGGCGCCCAAGGTGGCCGCGGCCGGTGCCGTGGTGATCGACAACTCCTCCGCCTGGCGCCGTGACCCCGAGGTCCCGCTGGTGGTCAGCGAGGTCAACCCGGAGGCGATCGCCGAGCTGCCCAAGGGCATCATCGCCAACCCGAACTGCACCACGATGGCCGCGATGCCGGTGCTCCGCCCGCTGCACGAGGAGGCCGGGCTGACCGGCCTGGTCGTGGCCACCTACCAGGCCGTCTCCGGCAGCGGCCTGGCCGGCGTCGCGGAGTTGCAGGAGCAAGCGGCCAAGGTGGTGGACGGCGCAGCCGCGCTGACCCACGGCGGCTCCAACGTCGAGTTCCCCGAGCCGCAGGTCTACCAGCGCCCGATCGCGTTCAACGTGGTCCCGCTGGCCGGCTCGATCGTGGACGACGGTCTGAACGAGACCGACGAGGAGCAGAAGCTGCGCCACGAGAGCCGCAAGATCCTCGGCATCCCGGACCTCAAGGTGTCCGGCACCTGCGTCCGGGTGCCGGTCTTCACCGGCCACTCGCTGCAGGTCAACGCCCGCTTCGCGCGGCCGATCAGCCCCGAGCGGGTCGCCGAGCTGCTGGCCGGCGCACCGGGCGTGGTGCTGACCGACATCCCGACCCCGCTGCAGGCGGCCGGCCAGGACCCGACCTTCGTGGGCCGGATCCGCCGGGACGAGACGGCGGAGAACGGCATCTCCCTCTTCCTCTCCAACGACAACCTGCGCAAGGGCGCGGCGCTGAACGCGGTGCAGATCGCCGAGCTGGTCGCGGCACGGCGCGGCTGACCCGTCAAAACGGACCAGGGTGCCTGACGGACCGTCAGGCACCCTGCGGCGTTTCCGGGTCTGACGGGTCAGTAGCTCGGCGGGACGGCGGCCGGGCCGGTCGGCGAGCAGCTGCCGTCCGGCGATCGGGTGACGCTCACACCGGCGATCGGGCGACGCGCAGCCGGGTGACGGGGTGGCGCTCACGTGGGCGATCGGGCGGCGCAGCCGGGTGATTCACCACGCCTTCGGGGGGTAAAGGAGATCGCAACGGTCCGGCAGGGTGCCCAGGTGAGGCTCGCTCGGGCAGACTGCACGGACTGCCCGTGCTCAGCGGCAGAGCACAGGAAGAGGGGTACCTCATGGACCGTTGCGTCGTCCTGGTGGACGCGGGATACCTGCTGGGCGCCGCGGCCAGCCTGCTCGCCGGTGAGTCCGCGAGGTCCCGGGTGACGGTGGACCACACCGCGCTGATCGCCTCGCTGCGCGAGCGGGCCGAGGAGGAGACCGGCCTTCCGCTGCTGCGGATCTACTGGTTCGACGCGGCCCCCGAGCGCCGCCCGATGCCCGAACACCGCAGGCTGCGGGTGCTGCCCCGGGTCACCGTGCGGCTCGGCGCGCTCACCCGGGCCGAGGGCCGCTGGGTGCAGAAGGGCGTGGACGCCGCGATGCACGCCGAGCTCTCCGAACTCGCCCGCAACCGGGCCTGCGCGGACGTGGTGCTGGTCACCGGCGACGGCGACCTGTTGCCCGGCATGATGTCCGCCAAGGAGCACGGGGTGGCCGTCCACCTGTGGGCGCTGCAGGCCGCCGACGGGGACTTCAACCAGTCCGAGGACCTGGTCGGCGAGGCCGACGAGCGCCGGGTGCTGGACCGCGAGTGGATCACCCGTTCGGTGCGGCTGCGCGATCCGGCCCTCGCGTTCCCGCCGGCCGGGCCGCGCCCGGAGATCGCCAAGATCCTCGCCGCGCCGCCGGCCGCGCCCTCCGCCGCCCCGCCGGCCGCCGCCGAGGCCCCGGCCCCGCCGGCCGAGCCCGCCGAACTGCCGCCCACCGCACTGAAGGTGGTGCCGACCCCCAAGGATCTGGCCGGCCGCACCGCCGCGCAGTCGCACCAGCAGCAGCCGGGCGCCGCCGTCGCCGGCAACGGTCCGGTGCTGCGCTGGTCCTCCGACCGGGGCTGGGTGGACCGCCCCGCCGAGGCCCCCACGGCCGGTGACGCGTTGCCGACCCTGGCCCAGCTCACCACCGCCGAGCAGCGCTGGGCCGACCGCGAGGAGGACATCACGGCGATCGGCGGCGACCCGCACGAGGTCGGCCAGGTCTTCGCCCGCCGCTGGACCGAGCGGCTGGGCGATCGCGAGCGGTTGACCATGCTCTGGTCGGACTACCCGCGGATCCCGCACCGGGTGGACGGCGAGCTGCTGCGGTACGCGGCCCGGTTCGGCCTGCTCGCGCACAAGGACGACCAGATCGACGAGCACGACCGGTACGCGATCCGGGCCGGCTTCTGGAAGGAGCTGGCGACCCGGGTGCCGGGCGGCGAGCTGATCGTGGTGGACGACTGATCCTCGCCGGTCGGGCGGCCTGATCCCGATCGACTGATCCTCGCCGATCGGGCGGCCTGGTCCCGGTGGGCCGGCGGTCGCCCCCTGGTCCGGATTCCTCATGGTCGACGCGTAGAGTCTGCGTTCGTGAGTGACGCCCCCCTGCCCTGCTGCTCCGTCCGGGGCCTCACCAAGAGCCACGGCGAGATCCTGGCCAACGACGGGGTCGACCTGGAGATCCGCCAGGGCGAGATCTTCGGGCTGCTCGGACCCAACGGCGCCGGCAAGTCGACGCTGGTCCGCCAGCTCACCGGCCTGCTGCGCCCGGACGCGGGCAGCGTCGAGATCCTCGGCCACGACGTGGTCCGTCACCCGGACCGGGCCGCCCGGCTGCTCGGCTACCTGGGGCAGGAGTCCACCGCGCTGGACGAGCTGACCGTGGCGCTGGCCGCCGAGACCACCGGTCGGCTGCGCGGTCTGACCAGGGCCGCCGCCCGGGCCGAGAGCGCCGGGGTGCTCGCCGAGTTGGGGCTGACCCCGCTGGCCGCCCGTCCACTGGCCAAGCTCTCCGGCGGCCAGCGCCGGCTGGCCTGCTTCGCGGCCACCCTGGTCGGCGAGCGCCCGCTGCTGGTGCTGGACGAGCCGACCACCGGCATGGACCCGGTGGCCCGCCGCGCCGTCTGGTCGGCGGTGGACCGTCGCCGGGCCGAGCGCGGCACCACGGTGCTGCTGGTCACCCACAACGTGATCGAGGCCGAGACGGTGCTCGACCGGGTCGCCGTGCTGGACGAGGGCCGGGTGATCGCCTGCGACACGCCGGGCGGGCTGAAGGCGATGGTCGACGGCGACGTCCGGCTCGACCTGGTCTGGCGCACCGAGCCGCCGCTGGAGGTGGCCGCGGTCGCCCGGCTGGCCGAGCGCGCGGAGCGCACCGGACGGCGCTGGACCCTGCGCACGACCCCGGACGAGGCCAGGGAGCTGGTCGCCGCCGTCACCACCGGACCGGCCTTCGCGGCGCTGGACGACTTCACCCTGGCCACTCCGAGCCTGGAGGACGTCTACCTCCGGCTCGGCGGCCGCCACCAAGGACTGGCGAAGTGAGCGTACTGACCCCCACCCCCGTCAAGGCCGCCCCGCTCGCCGCCCCGCTGGCCCCCGCCGCCCGGCTGCTGCCCGCCCTGGCGGCGGTCTACCGGGCGCAGCTGGCCCGGGCCAAGGTGGCCCGGATCCCGCTGATGTTCGTGGCCACCTTCCAGTCGGTCGGCATCCTGGTGATGATGCGCGGGGTGGTCGACAGCGGCGACAACCCGTCGGCGCGCGCGGTGGTGGCCGGATCCAGCGTGCTGGTGGTCGCCTTCGTGGCGCTCAACCTGCTCGCCCAGTACTTCGGCAAGCTGCGCGCCACCGGTGGCCTGGACCACTTCGCGACGCTGCCGGTCCCGGCCGCCTCGGTGGTGCTCGGCGCGGCCGCCGCCTACGCCTCCTTCACGCTGCCCGGTGCGCTCGTCACCGCGGCCTTCGGCTCGGTGCTCTTCGGGCTCTCGCTGGCCCACGTCTGGGTGCTGCTGGCCGTGGTCCCGCTGGCCGGCGCCGCGCTCTCCGGCCTGGGCGCCACGCTCGGCCTGCTCGCACCGAAGCAGGAACTGGCCACCATGGCAGGCCAGTTGGGCATGTCGGCCGCGCTGCTGCTCGGCGTGCTGCCCGCCTCCCACCTGCCGGCGGCGGTGCGGGCACTGCGCGACCTGCTGCCTTCCACCTACGGGGTGGACGCCTTCGCCGCCACTTTCGCCCGCCACCCCGACTGGCCGCTGGTGCTGGCCGACCTGACCGTCTGTGCGGGTGTCGGGGTGCTCTCACTGGTGCTCGCCACCTGGTCCTACCGCCGCGCCACGACCCGCTAGCGGGATTCGCGGGGTTGGCGTGAAACGATGGGTGACGTGACCGTACCGAACAGTTCCCCGGACTCTCCGTCGTCGGACTCCCCGTCGCCGTGGGCCCCGCCGGCGGATGGCGAAGCGCTGCCGGACCCGCACCCGTCGCCCGCCGCCCGCTGGGCCCGGCTGTCGCCCGAGCTCCGGGTCGGCGCCCCGATCTTCGGCGCCTGCCTGGTCCTCGGCGTGCTGATGGCGGCGATGTGGTACTGGCTGGCGCCGGAGGTGCCGCTGGTGGTGCACGGTCAGAGCGTGCTGTACGTGGACCCGGAGGGCGAGCAGCGGGCCGGTGCGGACGGCACCTTCGTACTGCTCGGCCTCGGCTTCGGGCTGGTCACGGCGCTGGCCGCGTTCCTCTACACCCGCCGGCGCGGCGGCGGCATCGTGGTGGCCGCCGGGCTCACGGCCGGCGGGCTGGTCGGATCGCTGATCGCCATGTGGCTCGGCATCGCGCTCGGCCCGACCAGCGACATCGTCGCCCACGCCAAGCAGGTCGGCGACGGGCACACCTTCAGCGAGGCGCTCGACCTGGGCGCCAAGGGCGCGCTGCTGGCCTGGCCGATGGCCGCCCTGGTGGTGCTGCTCGCGCTGACGGCCGCCTTCGGCAAGCGTGAGCAGGACCCGCCGCCGTACTGGGCCGGGCCGACGGTGCCGTCGGCAGGTGGTCCGGTGGACGAGCTGGCGCCGCCGGCTCCCGCTGCTGACGTGCCGTCAGCTCCGTCCGACCCGGCCACCGCGCCCGGCTCGGACGCGGCCGGCGCCCCGGTGGTCCCGCCGCCGTCCTCCCGGGGCGGCTCCGCAAGCCCGGCCAAGTCCAGCCCGGCCGGCTCCAGCCCGGCCGGCTCAGGCTCGGCTGATCAGGGCGCTGACAGCGCCCGTCAGACGCAGTAGGTCGGCGGGCGCCAGCTCCACCTCCAGGCCGCGCCGGCCCGCCGAGACGTAGATCGTCGGGTGGGCCAGCGCGCCGGTGTCCAGCACGGTGGGCAGCGCCTTGCGCTGCCCGAGCGGCGAGATCCCGCCGCGCACGTACCCGCTGCTGCGCTCGGCCGCCGCCGGGTCGGCCATCGCGGCCCGCTTGCCGCCCATGGCCGCCGCCAGCGCCTTCAGGTCCAACTGCCCGGCCACCGGCACCACGCCCACCGTGAGCGCGCCGTCCACCTCGGCGACCAGCGTCTTGAACACCCGGCTCGGGTCCACCCCGAGGGCTGCGGCCGCCTCGCCGCCGTAGGAGGCGGCGGCCGGGTCGTGCTGGTAGGCGTGCACGGTGAACGGGACGCCCGCCGACTCCAGGGCCACCGTGGCAGGGGTGCCCTTGCCGCCGTTGCTGCCGCTCTTCTTCGCCATCCGTCGGTGACTCCCGTCGGTTCGGTTCGGTTCGGTTCGGGCTGGGCCTGGTCCGGGCCGGGCCCGGTTCGGGCCTCGGTTCAGTTCGGGCTGAACGCCTGCCGGGTCAGCTCCGCCGCCGGCACCGAGGGCAGCCAGGCCAGCAGCGCGGCCTCGCGGCGCAGCAGCTCCAGCTCGGTGCTCAGCCGGGTCGCGGTGTCCGGGCAGGCCAGCAGCCGCTGCTTGACGGGGACCTCCAGCACGGACGCGGCCGCCACCAGGTAGGAGAGCACCTGCGGGTCGTCCGGCAGCTCCTGCTCACCGCTCAGGCTCGCCTGCCGGGCCCCGGCCAGCCGCTTCTGGTACACCCGGAAGGCCCGCTCGACCCCGCCCGCCAGGGCGCCCGCCCCGTTGCCCAGCCGTTCCTCGATCAGCTCGCACTGCCCGACCAGGTACGGGCCGCCGGTGTCCACCTCGCGCAGCCGGAACCGGGTGGTCCCGGTGATCAGCAGCTCGTACCGTCCGTCCGCCTGCGGTGTCACCGAGGCCACGTCGGCCACGCAGCCGATCTGGTGCAGTGCCTCCAGCGGGTCGCCGCTCGCCGTGCCGAGCCCGCCCAGCGGTCCGGCCGGTTCGTCGCTCTCGGTCACGGGCGTCATCTCGCGCCCGTCCTTGATCGCCAGCACTCCGAACCGCCGCGGCTGGTCCTCGGGACCGGCCAGCAGATCGGCCACCAGCTGGCGGTAGCGGTCCTCGAACACGTGCAGCGGGAGCACCAGCCCGGGGTAGAGCACGGCGTTGAGCGGGAAGATCGGCAGCCGTTCTGTCACGGCGCACAGCGTATCCGCCCGGACTGTCAGCCTGACGCCGGGAGTGATCCCGGGGCCGGTCCGCGCCCCGGATCAGGTGCGGAGCGGTGCGCGGCCCCCGGCCGGCGGGGCGTCCCGGCGCGCCTGCCGGACCGTCGTTCGCCAGCACGGTGAAGTCCGAGGTCTTCGCTGTCATGGCCGAGATCCGGGTACGGCCGGGCGGCACCGGTGGCGGACGCGTGCCGCCGGGTTCGCCGAGGCCGACTCGTGCTGGCACCACCTGCGGTCGGGGTGCTGCCACGCTGTCGTGCGGGTGCGCGGGCGCGGGAGTCTGGTGCCACCGGCGGGGACCGCTCGCAAACGCTTACCAGCAAGGGGAGTTACGCCATGCACAGCACCAGCCAGTCCGCCCGGGGGAGCGCTACCGGGTCTGCCGTCGCTGCCGTACCCGCCGGTCGTACGGGGCGGCCGCGGTTGCTGCTCGCCTCGGCCCTGCTGGCCGCCGTCGGTGTGGTCGCGTCGGCCGGGCTCGCTGCCGCCGGGCCGGTCGCCGACGCCTCGGTTGCCGACGCCTCGGTTGCCGCTCCAGCGGCTGCCCCCCGGCAAGGTGCCCGGGCGGTGCTGCCGGCGCCCACCGGGTCGCACCAGGTCGGCACCGTCTCGCTCCATCTGGTCGACGACTCCCGCGCCGACCCGTGGGTCGCCGCCCAGCCCTTCCGCGAGCTGATGGTCACCATCCGCTACCCCGCCCGGGACACCGCTCGCCACCCGCTCGCCCCGCAGCTGCCGCCCGGCGTGGCGGCCGCCTTCCCCGCGCAGTACCTGAACGCGGACGGCATCCCGCTCGACCAGGTCGACTGGGCGGCCACCCGCAGCTACGCCCACCAGGACGCGCCGGTGGACCGGCGCGGCGGTCCGCTCCCGGTGGTGCTCTACTCGCCCGGGGCCGGCGACCCCGCCGCGCTGAACAGCACGCTGGCCGACGACCTCGCCTCCCGCGGCTACCTCGTGGTGACCATCGACCACACCTACGAGGCGCCGGCGGTGGAGTTCCCCGGCGGCCGCGTCGTCACCGGCGTGCTGGCCCAGCAGGCCGCCGGTGTCGGGAACGACCCCGCCAAGCTCGCCGCCCTGCTGCGCAAGCTGGTCGCGGTCCGGGTGGCCGACACCCGCTTCGTGCTCGACCAGCTGGACGCGCTGGCCGCCGGGCACAACCCGGACGCCGAGCGGCGGCAGCTGCCCTGTGGCCTCGCGGGCGCCCTCGATCCCCACCGGATCGGCATGTTCGGCCAGTCCGGCGGCGGCTTCACCGCGGCCCAGGCGATGCACGACGACCCGCGGATCAAGGCCGCCGCGGACCTGGACGGCGTCCTCGGCTACGTCGGGGACGACACCGATCCCGCCAATCCCGGCACGGCCGCCACCGACGGCCTGGACCGTCCGATGCTGCTGATGGGCAGTCAGGGCGACGACCACCACACCAACCCGTCCTGGGGCGCCCTGTGGCAGCACAGCACCGGCTGGCACCGGGACTTGACGCTCAACGGTGCCACCGAGACGACCTACACCGACAAGGAATCGATGCTGCCGCAGCTCGCGCAGCAGCTGAACCTGCCGCCGGCCACCGTCAGCAACGCCCTCGGGACGATCGCACCCCAGCGTGCCGTGGCCGCTCAACGGGCCTATCTCGGCGCGTTCTTCGACCGCTGGCTGCGTGGCCAGGACGACCACCTGCTCGACCAGCCCTCGGCCGCCTACCCTGACGTCCGGTTCGTGCGGTAGGTGGAGTTAGCTGGGGCCCACCCGTCCCGACCTCCAGCGAAAGGCGTACCCCGCCGTGGCCACCGTGCTCATCCCGCTCCCGACCCGGGACTTCGACCCCTCCGAGGTGGCCGTCCCCTGGCAGATCCTGACCGGGTCGGGCCACCGGGTGCTGTTCGCCACCCCGGACGGCCGCCCCGCGAGCGCCGACGAGCTGATGGTCACCGGTCGCGGCCTCGATCTCTGGAGCCGGGTGCCGGGGCTGGAACGCCTGGTCCTGGTGGGCCGGGTGCTGCGGGCCGGCCAGGACGCGCTGACGGCGTACCGGGCACTGGAGCGGGACCCGGCTTTCCGGGCGCCGCTGAGCTGGGAGCAGGCCGGCCTCGACGCGGCGGACGGGGCGGCCGGGATCGACGGGCTGCTGCTGCCGGGCGGCCACCGAGCCCGCGGCATGCGCGCCTACCTGGAGAGCGAGACCCTCCAGCACCTGGTGGTCGACGCCTTCCGACGCGAACTGCCGGTCGCCGCGATCTGCCACGGCGTCCTGCTCGCCGCCCGCAGCATCGACCCCGCCACCGGGCGCTCGGTGCTGCACGGCCGTCGCACCACCGCCCTGACCTGGAGCCTGGAGCGCCGCGCCTGGTCGGTGGCCCGCCGCACCCGCTTCTGGGACCCGGACTACTACCGGACGTACCGCGAGGCGCCCGGCGAGCCCGACGGCTACATGTCCGTCCAGCAGGAGGTGACCAGGGCGCTGGCCACCCCCGCCGACTTCCTCGACGTGCCACCCGGCACCCCGCACGCCGGGCTGAAGTCCGACGGTCGCCACCGGGACAGCGCGGCTGACGACCGTCCGTCCTTCGTGATGCGCGACGGCCACTACGTCTCCGCCCGCTGGCCGGGCGACGTGCACGCCTTCGCGACGGCGTTCGCCGCGCTGCTGGCGACGGGCACGCCCTAGTTCGGGATGCCCGACCAGCACTCCTGCACCCGGGCGCGCAGGGCCGGGATGAACCAGTCGAGTGCGGGCGCCAGGCTGTCCGGGGCGGGCCAGCCGTTGATCACCGCGAGCAGCTGGAGGTACTGCTCCCACCGTCGGTCGTTCGCGGCCTCCAGCCTGGCCAACAGTCGTTCCCGGAGCTCGACATCGTCGGGGTGGCCGAGGACGTGCGCGTAGTGGGCCATGACCGCCGCGACCACCGGATCGGCCTGCGCCGACTGCGGGTCGGCGCCGGCCGCCAACGCCGGGCCGGCCAGGTCGCGGACCACCGAGGCGGGATCGCGACGCGGGCCCACGGCGCCGTCCCGGGCGCGGTCGGCCGCGTAGTGCCCGGCGATGCGCCGCACGGCGGCGCGAAAGTGCGGGTCCTGGGCGAGCTCGGCCAGTTCCACCCAGGCCGCGACCTGGTCGGTCTCGGGGTGGTCGGGCAGATCGGGAGTCATCGTCCGGCTGATCCCGGCGAATTCGGGAGCGGCGTCCAGGTCGCCGAAGACGGCGTCGAGGAACTCGCCGATCAGACGCCGACGTTCGTCCGCCGAGAGCTTGGCCAGCTTGTGCATGAGATCCATCTCCTCCGGGGTCGACCCGCGTTCGGCCACCGCCGTGAGCACCGCGTGCCGCAGGCGCAGCGTGCGGATCTGCACCGCGAGTGCCTCGGCGTGCGCGGCGGCGACCTCGGGGAGCGAGAGCTCACGATCCAGCACCTTGCGGATCGTGGGCAGGTCGAGGCCGAGGTCGCGCAGGGTCCGTACGAGGTCCAGGCGTGCGACGGCGTCGGTGTCGTAGCGCCGGTAGCCGGCCGGGCTGCGGTCGGTCGGCGGCACGATGCCACGGTTCGCGTAGAACCTGATGGCCTTGACCGTCAGCCCGGTCCGTTGGGCCAGATCGCCGATCGAGTAGAGCGTGTCGCCGTCCATGGGCCCAACTCTCGCGCCTCCCCCTGGGGGAGACGCAAGCGCCGGGCCGCGCGCTCAGCGGGCGGTGTGCGGGCGGCAGCGCTTGCGCCACTCGAAGGGGAGGATCGAGACGCGCGAGGTGACCGAGCCGTTCCACTTCGTCGCCACGCCGTGGCGGGCGAGCGTCTCGCAGGCCTCGCGGGCTATGGCGGCACTCGCCGCGTCACGCTTCGCGTCGTCGTCCTCGTAGGCACCGAACGCCAGCAGCAACCCGCCGCCTCCGACGGCGCGTTCGAAATCCTGGCCGTGGTAGAAGACCGCCCCGCGCGGCGGGGTGCGGCGCTCGGTGGCGATCTCGTTCACCTCGCACCAGCCGTCGGACATGGTGTAGCCCGCGTTCTGCAACGCGACGATGCCACGGGCGTTCAGCTCGGCGAAGGCCTGGTCGATGGCGTCGTTCGTGGTCGGCTCGCGCCAACTCGCCTCGCGGGCGCGCTGGTCGTCCCAGAGCCGCCTGACGTGTGCCTCCAACTCGGCGACCAGGTCGGCCAGGTCGTCGGCATCGAGCTCACCGAACTCGTCCTCCACGTCTTCCTCGACGCGGTCGAGGATGTCCTGGCGGCTCTCGAAGCCGCCTCGCACCACATCCTCCAGCCGGGCGAACAGGTGCGCGCGGGACTCGGCGGCTTGGTCGTTGTCAGTCGCCATGGTTTCGCAATCCTCCAGGTCGGGGCTCGACGTGCGGTGGCCGGCCGCCCGGCCGGGCCTCGCCGCCGGCTGGACGAGGTCCTGGCCGTCGCGGGCGAAGATGCCCTCGTGGTCCCTGCGGTCTGCCCTCACAGCTGGTGCAATCTACCCCTGCGGACCTGACGTCCGCGCCCCGTTCCCGAGTATCCAGGAGGAGACGTACTCCTACGCCGGAAGGGGGCACTGTGCGGGACCACGCCAACACCAGGGGCACCGACAAGGAGGAGGCCGCTCCGGCGGTCCGCAAAGCCGCCCAGGGCGGGCAACTCCCGGGTCTCCAGCGCCTGCAGTCGACCGTCGGGAACTCCGCCGTCGTGCAGATGCTTCGCAAGGCCGGGCACCCCGGCGAGCCGGCGGCGGTGCAGCGCTCAGAGGTCCAGGACGTCCTGCGAACCAACGGACGGCCGCTCGACGACAGCACGCGCGCCGAGATGGAGAGCCGTCTCGACGCCGACTTCTCCGATGTCCGCATCCACGACGACAGCGCCGCGAGGGCGTCCGCGGCCGCCATCGGCGCTCGCGCCTACACCGCCGGCCAGCACGTGGTCATCGGCGAGGGCGGTGCCGACAAGCACACCCTGGCCCACGAGCTCACCCACGTCATCCAGCAGCGCCAGGGGCCGGTGGCCGGCACCGACAACGGAGCCGGCCTCCGGGTGTCCGACCCCGCCGACCGCTTCGAGCGGGAGGCGGAGAGCACCGCACGCCGCGTGTTGACCGGCCCGGTGCCGACGACCCGGCAGGCCGAGAGCGAGGCGCGGGCGGCCGAGCAGGCCCCGGGGCAGGCGGTCCAGCGCTGGGCGAACCAGAACTCCCAGGCCCAGCAAGCCATGACGGTTTCGGCGGGCGGGCTGTTCGCGGTCGCTGCCCATACCCCCACCTCGATCTGGGTGCACGTCGGAGCGCCGGCCGCGAGCATCTCCCCGGCCCTGCGGCCGACGCGCGCGCAGCCGCAGGACTTCTTCGGTACCGGGAACTACCGGGAGTATCAGCTCGCCAGGGAGATCTTCGACGACTGCCTCCACACCGCGGAGGAGATCATGCACAACGCCGTGGGAGAACTGAAGGACGGCGCTCTGAACAGCAACATCCGCACGACCGGCGGAACCTTGCCCTTCGGCACGTCGGACGAGTTGAACCGCGAGCGTGCGGATGCTTTCGACGGGGAGCCGGACCGCCGGGCAGCTCCGGTCGTCGGCCAGGCCTACGTCATGGTCGCCATGAACCCGGGCGAAACGGTCATGTCGCAGTACCACGCGGCGGCGGTCGTGGGGGTCGACGGCGCCGACACCGTGACCATGGAGGCCTTCGCCGGCAGCGGGCAGACCGCCCCGGAGCCCGGGACGTACACCGTCGGCTCGACGTCATCGTTCCACGACTACTGGACCGGCGGTTACTACAGCCCGCACTACCCCCAGGTCACCATGAAGACGGTCGTCATCGGAAGGCGCGGCAGGGGTCCCCGCGTGGCGGCGGGCGGGGAGCGGCCCGCCAACCCGAACGTGGCCTAGGGCCAATACCGGTGATTTAGGTCGTTTTCCGGCTGGTCGGGCTGGCTCTGGTGGGTGCGACCAGCCGGACGGTTGGAGTGTCGGGTGCCGTCGGGTTG